>DAOLIQ010000004.1:5526-78251 GCA_035328465.1 Ignavibacteriaceae bacterium
GTAAAGTGGGCGAAATACTGCTTTTAAGCAATTATAATAAGATTTTTATTGGCACGCTCATTGAATGTTCTTAAGCGTTTTAATGTTGTCCTTTATCATTGTTAGCTGCAGTGATAACACAACAGATCCTGTAGCACCAACTCCTTATGAATTAGCAAGTGCTTCGATGGGTGGTATTATGTATGATAATTTCTTCTCAACAGAAGCTGGTTTTGATACTCTTAATCCAAATTATGCAAACTTCAAAGCTTATTCAGATTTCTTCCGTTGTAAACAATGCCATGCCTGGGATCGTTTAGGACGTGAAGGTTCTTATATCAATAGAGCTCCAAAAACAAGCAGACCAAATATTGCTCCTGTGAATTTATTTTTAGCTTTACAGTCAGATGACCCGCAGGAAATTTTTGACGATATTAAAAACACTGTCGGCAGAAGAGATTTATCTTATGATTTATCACAATATGATCCCGCATCAAACTTTACAGAAGGCGATAAAATGCCAAATTACTCACAGGTTTTAACTGACGCTCAAATTTGGGATTTGGTTAAATTCTTAAAGGAAGGGGCAATTGATGTAACCCAACTTTATGATTATACAACAAGTGGAAGTTATCCAACAGGAACAATTACTTATTCAAATATTGGTAAAGATGGAAATGCAACAAACGGCAAAACTTATTTTGCTACTGAGTGTGCCGGATGCCATGGAACTGATGGTAAGACTTTAGAGCTTGAAGGGATGTCCGTCGGACAATTCTTACGCACTAAACCAAATGAAGTTCAACAGAAAGTAAAATTTGGCGCTCTTGGCACTGCGATGCCGGGTCATTTTGATATCACTATAGCTCAGATGAAAGATCTTTATAAAGCATTAACAGACACAACCGCTTTCCCTGATTTATAATTTATTTTCATCATCCTCTCTTATAAAAAAACCGCTCATTAATTTGAGCGGTTTTTTAATTAAACACTATAATTAAAGTTGACTAATAGATGTAAATATAAATATCATTGTCAAAATTATTTATTACCTCCCCATCCTTTTTCATTCCGTACTCTTCAATAAAATAGCGCTCGATTGCGTACGCATCGATAAGCGTATCTACTTTCCAGCGTTTGAATCCGGTCGGTTCTGAATTCCCCATTTTAATTGATTCAGGTTTGTCGGATATACCTATACTGTGATTCTTAAGTGTATCACTGAACGATTGATAAATTTTGTAAGTTATAGTAGATATTGCTTTCATAAATTTTCCTAAAAATATTCGTTTGGTTCGACCATAAATCGTACCAACACAACTAATTGCGATATGATTCAATTTTTAAAAGCTTCCTGCTTTAAAAGATAAAAAATGGAATAAATTACCTGTAAAGACAACCCTGTTGAAGTGATTAATTGCTGAATAGTAAATAATTCAAATGCGGCAAAAAGAAAGAGGAACTGTATATCCGACTCTTGGATTCATAAGGCTTACTGAAAAATTAAGGAAGGTTAAATTAAATTTTTTTGCAATTTTGATTTTATAGAAGCATATTTTCTCAATAAAATTGAGACGGTAATTTCTTACCGTCTCAATATTCCTATCATTAACCTTTTCTACCTTTTCTTTCACCTTTTGGACCTGTTCCATCACAATTCCCAGTTCCACTGCCAGAACCATATCCGGTTCCGTCTTTTGGACCGATACCACTATTGCCAGTTCCATCATTCGGTCCCCACTTATGTCCGCCTTTGCCAGATGAGTTGTTTGATCCGTATTTCATTTGTCTTCCTGTTCCATCTTGCGGGCGAACGAAATCAGAATCTTGCCCATTTGGGATACCATCGCCATCAGAATCAACAGCGTTATCATTTATACCATCACCATTTAAGTCAATGAATCCTTTGCTGCCGCCATTCCCATTTTTTATTTTGGCGCCCGTATAATCTTCATCACGACCGTTGGGAATGCCATCGCCGTCAGCATCAGGCGCATTATCGTTAAAGCCATCATTATTCAAATCAACAAACCGATCACTGTGCTGTTGGGTTTGGGTTTGAATTTCATTTTGAGTTTGAACTTTGATTTGATTTTGATTCTTCGTTTCCTCGTTTTGTGCATTTATCGAGGGGGAGGAAAAAATCATCGTTGTCAGTGCAACAAGCACCGCAAAAATATTCTTTTTGTTTTTCATTTTAAGAACTCCTTTTGTTTAATGAATAATTCAGTCGGGATATTCCAATTGCTGTGCCAAAGGGAGTGGGCATTGATTTTCATTATATTGGCGAAAAATAATAACAACCCAAAATAAATACGACTTTACTGACGCAAATGATCGTCAATAAAGGCGAGTGTTATATCGAATCGAATGCAAATATATTGAATCAAACAAGCAAACATTTATTCCTTCTCGAAGTACTAATTAATAAGTAATTTTAAATATGAAGTTAAAATTTAAACTGCGTCCAAGCGTCGTTGTTTCCATAACAGCAATCATTGGAATTGTGATGATTGCCTCCGCTTATATTGAACTTCAGGAAAGCAAAAAGGAAATCTTTCAACTATTATTTGAGCACTCCTCATCGCTTTTAGAAACCATTGTACAAAGCAGTAAGAATGCACTGAATTCAGGCGGGGAAATAGAAACTCTGCTTACTGAAAAACTGCTCGATAATGCAAGATTAATAAAGCAACTTGACAACCTTAATCTGCTTACAAATGAAAAACTGAGAGAACTTGCTTCGACAAACAATCTTTTCCGAATAAATGTTTTTGATAAAAGGGGCACTAGAGTTATGACCAACAGAGTCCCCGAGCCTGATCATCCTCATGGAGAGTTTAATGTTAATCGTTTCGATGAACTTGAACCTATTCTATCCGGGCGGCAAAGTGAATTGATAATCGGAATTAAAAATGCGGAATATACAGATGGACAGCGGTTTGCAGTTGCCGTAAAGAGAACAAAAGGTGGGGTTATTGTTATAAATCTTGATGCTAAAGATTTTCTTGAATTCAGAAAAAAAATTGGTATCGGTAAAATTGTTCGGGATATTTCTGAGAACCATGGGATCGAATACATTGTGCTTCAAGATAGCCTTGGAATACTTGCAGCCAGCACAGGCGTTGATTCAATTTCTTCTGTTGATGTGGACATGTTTATTGCACAATCTCTTAAAAGTGATTCTGTAAGGGCTCGTGTGATAAAGTATAACAAAAAAAATATTTATGAAGTTGCTAAACGATTGGTCATTGACGGCGACACAATTGGAATCTTTCGTTTGGGAATTGATATGGAAGACATCGAACGAGTCGAACAAAGGATGATCAGACGATTGGTAATTATTTCTCTAATACTAATTGCTATTTCAGTAATTGTTTTGAGTATAATTTTTACTTCACAAACTCTCAAAGCTGTTTCAACTGAATTTGATAAATTCAAAACTACCGCTTCATCCGTGCTGGAAAATATGGGCGATGCAGTGGTTGTAATAGACAATAATGATAAAATTACTTTGTTCAATAAATCCGCTGAAAAATTATTCGATAAATCTTCCTCTGATGTTATTGGTTACAAGATTTCGGATTTACTTGGAGAAAATTATCAATTAATTCAAAATAATATTATCTCCTCGACGTATTCCCCAATTTATTTTGAACAGATACTGACGATCTCTTCCCAAATTAAACACCTATCTTTTAATATTACTAAAAATAAATCAAGCAAGGACTCGACCGATAATTTTACCATAGTAATAAAAGATTTGACATCAATTAAAAAACTCGAAGAACAAGCCAAGCGAAACGAAAAACTTTCTGCAATGGGGGAACTCGCATCGGGTGTCGCTCACGAAATACGGAATCCGATTAATGCAATAGCGATGATTGCCCAAAGGTTGAATAAGGAATTTTCCCCCGCCTCTAATGCAGATGAATATCATAAAATCAATCAATTGCTTAAATCGGAGGTTGATCGCATAAATAAAATAATTACTCAATTTCTTAATTATGCGCGGCCGGTTGATATCCGGAAAAGCGAAATTGATGCGAAAATTTTTATTGGTGATTTGTTCTCTCTATTTCAAAATCAAGCAAAAGTCAAAAACATAAATTTTCTTAGCGGAATAACCGACTCATTTATGTTTAATATTGATGCTGAGTTATTGAAGCAAGCGTTGATTAATATTTTACAGAATGCCTTCGATGCAACCGAACAAAACGGCACTATCAAAGTTGAATGTTATAAAGAGAATACCAATGCTATTATAATAATTTCAGATACAGGTAAAGGCATCTCCGAAATCAATCTAAAAAAAATATTTGATCTTTATTTTACAACTAAAAAAGATGGCAACGGTCTTGGCTTAAGTATTACACAAAAAATAATCTCACAACACAATGGAAGCATTGAATTATCGAGCAAAGAAAATATTGGAACATCATTTAAAATCATCTTACCACTCTTATGAAAAACTACAACATATTAATTATTGACGACGAATCTATCCAACGGGAGATCTTAGCTGGTTATTTAAAGAAAAAAGGATATAAAATATTTTCTGCTTCATCCGGTGAAGAAGGAATAGCAATCGTAAAAAATAATTTGATTGACATTGTACTATCTGATTTTAAAATGCCTGACAAAACCGGATTTGAAGTTTTAGAAGAAATCAAGCTGTTAAATCCCGAAATTAATTTTATAATGATTACCGCTTATGGAACTATTCAGAATGCAGTGCAGGCAATGAGGGCAGGCGCTTATGACTACCTTTCCAAGCCTGTTGATCTTGATGAACTTGATCTTATGATGGAACGAATTTTTGAACATCAAAAATTAAAATCAGAAAACGTTTACTTAAAAACCCAACTTCAGGAAAAATATAAAATCTCTTCATTAATTTCTCACTCACCAAAAATGGAGGAAGTGATAAGCATTGCAGCGCGTGTTGCAGAGAGCAAAGCCACTGTACTAATCACGGGTGAAAATGGAACGGGAAAAGAAGTGCTGGCAAAAGCTATTCATTATATAAGCCCGAGGAAGGATGGTCCTTTTGTCCCTGTAAATATTCCAGCATTGTCCGAAAGCCTGCTCGAAAGTGAATTGTTCGGACATGAAAAAGGTGCGTTTACAGGTGCTGAAAAAATGAGAATTGGACGCTTTGAAACTGCAGATAAAGGGACGATTTTTTTAGATGAGATCGGAGATATTCCTATTTCAATTCAGGTTAAATTACTGCGGGTTTTACAAGAGCATCAGATAGAAAGGGTGGGTAGTACATCCCCTCTTGAAATTGATGTTAGAATTATTGCAGCCACAAATCAAAATCTTGAGAAGAAAATACTTGATGGAACATTTCGGGAAGATCTTTTTTACAGACTTAATATCGTTGCCGTTAAAATTCCGCCGCTTCGGGATAGAAGAGAAGATATTCTTCCACTTGCAGAATATTTTATGGAGAAATATCGCCTCGAAAATAATAAGGAACGATTTGAACTTTCTAAAGAAGCGGCTGATGTTTTACTTAAGTATAACTATCCCGGAAATGTCCGAGAACTTGAAAACATTATTGAACGCGCCGTAGTACTAGCCCGTGGTAATTTTATTACTAAATCTGACCTGCCGGGAAATGTAAGAGGATTTATTCCTGAATTCGAATTGCCCCAACCTGGTTCGGGTGATCTAAACGAACAAGTCGAGGCGTTAGAAAAAAGATTGATTTTTGATGCACTAAAAGAAGTGAAAGGTAATCAGACAAAAGCCGGTAAACTGCTCGGAATTACTGAGAGGAATCTTCGCTATAAATTGAAGAAGTATAATATCAAATAAATTACCAGATGCATCAAAATTTATTTCTACCGGTTGACTAAAAGCCCCATTCAATCGACAGTGAAAATAAATTATTATCGAAGTTATAGTAATAGTCGTTGGAATTATTTTTAATGTAATTCCAATTCAGCATCAAAGTGAGTCCGCTTATTATTGGAGATAGGTTAAAATCAATCGATGAGCCGAATGAATATTTGTCGTCTTCACGCTGAATATTAAGATCTGTTCCGTCAGAAAGTGCAACAGGAAGACCTGGGAAATAGTTGGTCTCATAACTTATTTCAGCTTTAAATAAAATTGTTGGCGTAATTAATTGAGAAATTGCCGAACCAATTTCGTACCCTTCGCTGGCATAAATATCATTAAATATTTCTTCTTCATATAAAACATAATCTCCGGATTCTGTAACTCTTGATCCATCACTAAATTTTTTTCTGTACGATAAAAACCCGGACAGCCCCGTACTTGGTGTAATAGGAAAACCTGCTTGAAAATAGAAGTTTAATTGAGAGCCTGAGTTCATTGAATTTTCTTCCGTCAAGGTTTCTAAATAATTTTTATTGTCAAACTCAACACCACTAAGTAATGCAAGATTATTATCAAAATTAAAAGTACCTTTTAAGAAAATTTTATTTTCGAGATGTGAAAAAACGGGAAAACTTTTGTAATCATTTTTATTAAAAATATATCCGCCAATAATTCTATTTGACTCATCAAGTGACTGACTGTAATTTGCGTAGAACGAAAGCTGGGTGAAATCGTAAATTGTGTAATCATCGCTGTTTTGACGTTGAGTATAATTTGCCCCGATGTTTAATGGATTCCCTTCCTCAGAAAAAAGGTAGGTTTCAACAATTCCAATTTTATGTGTAATAAAATTTTTGTCCTGATTTTCATTATAAAAACTGATCCCCCCTAAATAATAAAATTCAAGGTTGTTTTGCTCTGTTTCGATATCATAACCAACTGATGGGGAAAAATAATTTACAAAATCAGAGACAGCAGTATAATTGTTAAAAATATTGTCATCATAATATGAATTGAGATAGGTTGATAAGGATAACTGTCCATAACTATTGCCGATGGGCAAAAGCAATGATAGAAAGCATAATTTATAACTAATTAAAGATTTGAATTTCATTTTAAAATAATTTTACGGATTTGCGCTAATTAAAAATCTTTCACCCACCCTGACCCTGCCCGTTGTTATTGTTGTTGCCGCTGCCACCGTGTCCGCTTTGTTTATTTTGATATCTTTTCCTAATTTTTGAAAAGCTCATCCCTGAAACGCGATTATCATTTATCCCATCACCATCCTTATCAACAAACACATCTTTCTTCCTTTTATATTTATCAGAATTAATAGATTGATCGGTATGACCAAATTGATTTTTGTTTTGAACTTCGATTCTGTTTCCATTTTTGAATTGAAGCGAGTCGGATGATTGATTTTTTAATTTAACTTGAACTTGATCATGAACTTGAACTTTGCTTTTAACCTTCAAGCTGTCATCAACCTGCGCAGTTAAATAACCGGCAGAAAGAAATATTAGCGATATGATAATTATATTTTTCATTTACTGTTTTAAATGAATTAAAGCCAAACACTATGCCAGTGATTATTATTCAATTATTCAATATTTTTTTAATTATTAGGAAGGAAAGGGCGAACAAGAAACAGAATACCGACTATAAAGTCGAGAAAATTAATATGGAAGAAATATAATAAAGCAAGTTCCAGGTCTTTCCGCAGAGCCAAGCGAGGAAGGACTTTCGAAACTGATTGTGCCGTTGTGTTTATCAACGACTTCTTTCACAACCGACAATCCAAGCCCTACCCCTTCAAATGAATTTGTGGGAATGTTTGATGCCCGATAAAATTGAGTAAATATTTTGTCCTTATCTTTTTGAGGGATACCGATTCCATTATCACAAATTTTTAGTAGTAATCCTTTGTCGTCGTCATTAATAGAAACTACAATTAAACCTTCGCTTCCCACATACTTAACAGCATTGCCAATAAGATTAGAGATGGCAATTTCAATCAAGAATTTATCTCCGCTAAAATTTTTGAATCTGCTTCGATAATCATCAACAGTAATCGAGATATCTTTTTGCCGGGCTAATTCTACTTCGTTAGAAATTATTGAATCGACAACTTGCTTAATATTAATTTCTTCTTTAACAATTTCGTCCTGAAGTTTCATTCTCGAAATTTTCAGAATGTTATTTGTAAGCCTGATAGCTTCATCGGTTCGAATTTTTGCTCGCTCAAGTTTTTCTTCAACTTTTTCATTCAACGGACCAACAAATTTTTGAAGTACGAGGTCAAGATAGGATTGAATTGCTGCGATTGGAGTTTTGATTTCGTGAATAATACCAACAATATATTTTTGCTTCTGAATTTCAGCAGCATTTAATTCATCGATAGTTTTATAAAGCTGCTGTTCTCTTTTGTAAAGCTGCTTTGCAATCCAATTTGCAATTAATACACTTGTAAAAATTACAAATGAAAAAATCATCGCAAACAGCAGCACATAATTTGATTGGTAAACGAGGTGGGTGCTTGCTAACCCGGAAATATGATAATGAGTAATTTGAGAATAGTACTCGAAATAAATTAAAAGAGAAAACGTTATGACAACCAACCCGGCGATTGAATAAATAACAAACCCCGGAAGGATTAAACTTCCAATAACAATATGAAACACAGAAATGAAACAAATTGGTGTTTCTGCTCCACCGGTAAAACGAAAAAGAAATACCAGTGCTGTAAAATCAAAAAGCATTTGCAGCAAAGAGAGGTGTACCGGATTAAAGCCATAAGGTTGGGGTTTTAAATATCGCCTAACCCAGTGTAAGAAAATATTATAGATTAAAATTGTTCCCGAAAGGATAAGCAATGCGTTATACTGAAAACTATTCAAATCAAACTGAAGTACAATTTGTACAAAGTTAATGAAGACAAGCAGCAAAAGCACTGCACCATAACGAAGTTTGATCAGCCAAAGATTGCGCCGGCGAATTGCTTGCCAGAATTCGTCATAATGATGCGTCCATTCAGGGACGAGATTACTTAATTTCATTTTATGCTTAATGAAAAAATATTTTTTTGTTAAACTACTGACATTTAGTTCTTCTATCAAATTAGCTTGGTTGTCTATTGAAAATTATTAACGAATGTTTCAAGTTGAAATTGCAATTACTTCTTCTTACATTTTACTAAACAAAAAAACACCTTAAGACGATTTTCTTTCTTAAGCCTTAAGATGTATGGACTAATTATTTTATTCAACAAACCCATACTGTCGAGGTTAATATGCCGCTTACAAAACTCAAAAAATATCTTGATGAAAATAAAATCAAGTATATCATAATTTCTCATTCATCAGCTTACACAGCGCAGGAGATTGCTGCACGCGCACACATTCGTGGTAGAGAACTTGCTAAAACTGTTCTGCTAAAAATTGACGGGAAAATGGTGATGGCGGTTTTGCCTGCATCGTATAAAATAATTTTTGAGCAGCTTGCTAAAGAATTAAATACTTCCAATGTCAGACTTGCTTACGAACAGGAGTTTATGGATAAATTTCCTGATTGCGAAATAGGTGCGATGCCCCCTTTCGGCAATCTTTATGGAATGGAAGTATTCGTTGCGAAAAGTTTGATGCAGGATGAAGAGATATCTTTTAATGCATGTTCACATACAGAACTAATTAAACTTTCGTTAAAAGATTTCGTATCGTTGGTGAAACCAAAAATAATTCAGTTCTCGGTTCAATCTAAAGTCTGAATGACTATCATTACTCACCAAGCTGCAAAAATTTTTTTAAATTATTCTATTGTCAGAATAATCCCCCCTAATTTTTATTTACCGTTTATCAAATATCTTTGCTTAAATTTTCAGTAGTACTTTAATTTGTAATTAAAAATAACACCATTAAGGAGTCGTATGAAAAATCGTTCATTATTTTTTGCAATGTTCTTATCCATTGTATTGGTTGTACAAAACTTTGCACAAATAAGCGGTGAAAAAACAAAAACACTTGATCCGCAAAATATTGATTCATCAGTTAAACCCGGAGATAATTTTTATGAATACGCTTCGGGCAATTGGTTGAAAAATAACCCCATTCCTGATGAATACAGCCGCTGGGGAAGTTTTGAAATACTAACCGAAGAAAACTATAAAATCTTAAAACAAATTCTCGAAGAAGCATCAAAATCAAACTCACCGATAGGAAGCATTCAACAAAAAATCGGTGATTTTTATTTTGCCGGAATGGATACAGCTTCAATTGAAGCTTTAGGCATTAATGCTATTTCAAAATATTTAGAAAAGATTCAAAACATCAACTCGAAGGAAAAGTTAATAGAAATAATTTCAGAGATGCATGTGAATGGTCAAAATCCGTTATTCAATTTTTTCGCATCTGCAGACGCAAAAAACAGTTCGATGGTTATTTCACAATTATTTCAGGGAGGGTTGGGGCTGCCGGATCGTGACTATTATTTAAAGGATGATGATCGTTCGAAAGAAATTAGAGCGAGATATTCATTGCACATTTCAAAAATGTTCAGCCTTTCCGAAAGTGATGAATCATCAGCCCTGAACGCTGCTGAGGTAATTATGAAAATTGAAACTCGTTTAGCGGAAAATTCAATGGATCGAGTAGCGATGCGTGATCCAAATTTAACTTACAACAAAATGACTTTTGCTGATGTAAAAAATCTTGCCTCAGGATTTGATTGGGATTCTTATTTCAGCTTTGCAGGAGTTCATGATCCAGGTGATATTAATGTCGGGCAGCCGGATTTCTTCAAAGAAGTTGGAACGATGATGAATGAAATTCCTCTCGATGAGTGGAAAACTTATTTAAAATGGAATTTGCTGAGAGGAACTGCAAATCTATTAAGTAGTGATTTTGTGAACGAGAGATTTGAATTCACAGGGAAATTTCTGAATGGTCAAAAAGCAATGCAGCCGCGATGGAAGAGAATTCTTCAATCAACAAACTTTGCGCTTGGCGAAGCACTTGGAAAGCTGTTTGTCGAAAAAACTTTTCCGCCTGAAGCAAAACATAAAGCACTTCAAATAGTGAACAACCTTCTTGAGGCAATGGGGGAGAGAATTAATAATCTTGAATGGATGAGTGATGAGACAAAGAAACAGGCGTTAATAAAATTGGATGCGTTTAATGTGAAAATCGGCTATCCAGATAAATGGAAAGATTATTCTGATTTGAATATTACTCGAAATTCTTTCGTTGAAAATATGATGCAAGCAAACCGATTTCAATTTAAAAAAGATATTGAAAAAATCGGCAAACCTGTTGATAAAAATGAATGGCTGATGAATCCACAAACTGTAAATGCCTATTATGAACCTACAAAGAATGAAATAGTTTTCCCCGCTGCAATTCTTCAACCTCCATTTTTTGATCCCGAAGCCGACGATGCTGTTAATTACGGTGCAATGGGTGGAGTGATTGGTCACGAAGTGACTCACGGCTTTGATGATGAAGGGAAACAGTATGATGCTGAAGGCAATATCCGGAATTGGTGGACTGCAGAAGATGAGGCGAAATTTAATGAGCGCGCTCAAGTTATGATCAATCAGTACAATTCATTTATGCCGATTGACACTAACAGAATTAATGGTGCGCTTACTCAAGGTGAGAACATTGCCGATCTTGGCGGATTGAATGTTGCTTTCACAGCATTTCAAAAAACTGATCAATTTAAAGAGAATAAATTGGTTGACGGATTTACACCCACCCAAAGATTTTTCCTGTCGTGGGCAAATGTTTGGAAAAATAATATTCGCGATCAGGCTTTGCTGCTTCGGCTCAAAACCGATCCCCACTCCCCTGGCAAATATCGCGTGCTGGGACCGCTGAGTAATATTCCCGAATTCTGGGAAGCATTTGATATAAAGCCAGGTGAACCGATGAGAAATGAAGGCGATAAGCTTGTAAAAATCTGGTAATTGACAGTTGTTTTAGTATAAAGCACAGATTGAAGTCTGTGCTACTTTTTTAATTCATTTTTTACAACCAATTTTGAATCTATCATATCACGATGCTCAAGATTGAGCATCGTGGTAATTTTCCTGATAAGTCCTTCTTCGTGTGCGTCTATTTTCCCGTCGACAAAGATCAGCTTCCAAAGATTTTTTAACAGCTCGAATTTTTCTTCATTTGAAAAATGCTGATTGATCGTATCTGTGAATTCATACAGACTGATACTCTCTTTCACTTCTGTCTCTGAAAGTTTTAACAGTTCATTGACAGATTCATCATCGAGTCGAAAAATACTTTTCATGGTTTCAAAAATGTGGCTGCGCTCCTCTTCGGTGAAATTCGAATCTGATTTTACAATTTCGAGAAACAACGCACACGTAGCGATCTGAATTTTATTATCAGCTTGCTCGCTTACTGAATTACTGTCTTTCCCAAGTAAAATATTTTTAATATAGTCAAGCATTATTCCTCCTCAACTTTAATTTCTTCATCAATCACTGTTTTAGGTTTTGGAGGACGTTCATAAAGTTCCGCAAGTTTTTTCAAAGCAGATGGTAGAAATTCCGGAATTTGATTCCAGGTAAAACGCCAGCTCCAATTTCCACCAAGTTTTCCGGGAAAGTTCATTCTTGCTTCACCGCCAAGATTTAAAATATCCTGCATCGGAATTATAACAATGTTTGCAACTGAAGCATAACCTGCACGAATTAGATTAGCAGTGATATCATCACTTTGTATGTTAAGATAATTTTTCACGTGATCGAAAATATCTCTTCTTTCAGTTTTTGCTTTATCAAAATAAGCACGAGTAGTATCGTTATCGTGCGAACCGGTATAAACAACACAATTGGGGACAAAGTTATGCGGCAGAAACTTCGTTTCCATTTTTTCGCCAAAAGCAAACTGAAGAATTTTCATTCCGGGAAAATTAAATTTATCGCGGAGTGCTTCAACTGATTTTGTAATTACACCAAGATCTTCTGCAAGAATCGGAATTTCACCAAGATGTTTTCTTATAGAATTAAAAAGTTTTTCGCCGGGAGCTTTTACCCAGCGCCCTTTAACGGCAGTTGTTGCATCCCCCTGAACTTCCCAATAAGCATCAAGTCCTCTGAAGTGATCAATACGAACTATGTCTATCAATTCGAGCAGACCTTTAAATCTTTTCCTCCACCAAAGAAAATCATCTTTCTCCATTTCCTTCCAGCGATAAAGCGGATTTCCCCAAAGCTGTCCGGTTGGCGAAAAATAATCCGGCGGAACACCGGCAACTGTTTTAAGCTTGCCTTCTTCATTAACAGTGAATAAATTTTTATTAGCCCATAGATCAGCGCTGTCATAAGCAATGTAAATAGGCATATCACCGATTATTTTAATTCCTTTTGTGTTTGCATAATTTTTAACAGCTTTCCACTGTTTGAAAAATTCAAATTGAATAAATTTCTGATAAAAAATATCATCAGCAAGTTTTATTCGCCATTCTTTTAATGCGGTTGTTTCACGAAGCACTAAATCTTTCTCCCAGTTTGTCCAGAGCCCCCCGCCATGAAATTCTTTAGCTGCCATAAACAAAGCAAAATCTTCCAGCCAATCGGAATGATCTTCACAAAATTTATCGAACTCATTTTTCTGCCCGTCTTTATTTTTTTTGAAATTATGAAATGCTGAATGAAGCAGAGTCTTTTTAAAATTTATTATTTCTCCAAAATCTATTTTATACAAATCGAACTTTGGGAATGAAATTTCTTCGGAAGTCAAGAGACCATCTTCAAAAAGTTTTTCAGGACTGATTAAAAGAGGATTGCCTGCAAACGCTGAGAAACATTGATAGGGGGAATCGCCATAGCCGGTTGGGCCTAACGGAAAAACCTGCCAGAGTGTTTGTCCTGATGATTCAAGAAAATCAATAAAATTAAAACACTCTTTACCAAGATCACCAATTCCAAATTTGCCCGGAAGAGAGGTGGGGTGAAGAAGTATTCCTGCAGTACGTTCAAAACTCATATTATCCTCTGATTTTTTAATTGAAAAAATAGCATGGGAATAATAGAAAAGAAAAACTTGCAACTGAAATCAGATATAAAAGAGCGAAAAATTAAGAGCCCTGCTGCTTTAAGACGGGACTTTTCTGTTAGAAATTTTTTAATCCATTAAACAACAATTGAAGCTGCATCTAATTCTAAATCCGCCGAAGCATTTATTCAAGTTCATAAAATATTTGTATGGGATATAAAATGATGTGTTATTGCTGTTATGCACCCCGGATTACAATTAATGTACGCAAGATATCATCTTATGTGCCAAATTTGGTGATTTTCTGATTTATTAATGATTTTTAAAGGAAATAGTTGCGGAGTGGGAAGGGAATGGAAGATACTTTACTTGAATGATAAAAACCTCCGATGGCATCGCCATCGGAGGGTTAAAATAAAGGCTCTTTATTTTATCAATAACATCTGCTTCAATTCGTTGAAAAGGATTTTTCCATCCTTCATTTCTGTAAATATAAACTCTACTTGCAATTTGTCGGCTGAGGCACGTTGCATCATCGCTCTCTTGTTCATATTACTTAACAGGATACTCCGGTACAGACGGAAAAGTAAACGGATCATCTTTTATTTTTTGCAGGGCTGTTTCAATTGCCTTATCAAGTTGATTATCTTTTCCCATCATCATTGAAGCGGGATCGTTATCAATATAAATATCCGGATCTGCACCGTGATTTTCTACAAGCCATTTCCCTTCTTCACCAAAAAATGCATTGTTGGATTGATTAATGCTTCCATTGTCAATGGTGGTTTGTGCATTTATTATTCCAACCAATCCCCCCCATGATGGAACTCCGACAACAGTACCAAGCTTATTTGCTTTAAAGTCTTCAACAAAAGCCTCGCCGTCAGAGCCATTATACTCATTTGAAACAAGGACAAACTTTCCTGTTGAAGTACTGCCCGGGTATCTGAACGGCTCCATATCGCGCAGTACATTGTATGAAGACATTTTTCGTTCAAGCTTATCAATTAAGAAATATTCAGTCCAGCCGCCGCTGTTTCTTCTTACATCAATAATCAATCCCTCTTTGTAACGGAATGCTCGCCAGTATTTATCAAACTCACCTATTCCCCCCGAACCCATCGCTGTTATATGCATGTAACCAAGTTTACCGTTGGATTTATCGAGCACATACTTAATGTTATCGGTAATCCATCTTGCATACCGCAGTTGAGAAGAATTTTTAATTGGTTTGACTTCGTAAGTATTTGCACCATCCTTTGAGGGTTTACTGTTTACAGTTACGGTTATTGTTTGTCCATCAGTTACTTGCAGATATTTGAAGTAATCATCCGGAGTTTTAATTTCATTCCCATTGATTGCAATAAGGTAATCACCCTCTTTCAAATCAATATCAGGTCGTGACAATGGTGAAGTGTAAGAAAGAAACCACTCCGTTGGCCCATAGATTTTTTCAAACCTATAGTAGCCGGAATTATCTGCATTTAAATCAGCGCCAAGCCAACCGGTAAACATTTTCGATTCGGGCGATTTCCACAAATCATTATCACCCCCGCCAACATAAGTATGTGAAACACAAAGTTCGCCAACCATTTGCGACATCATCCAGTTTAATTCGTTTCGAGAGGAAAGGTATGGAATGTAGGCTTTGTATTTTTCACCCATTGCCTTCCAATTGCGTCCGTGAAAATTTTTATCATAAAAGAAATCACGGTAGAAACGCCAGCAGTCATCAAATATCTGATTCCACTCGTCGTAAACTTTTACTGTGTAGCTCATCTTATCGAGGTTTAATTTACTGCCCAAGGATTTTGATTTGAATACTTCATTAACAGAAGAAGTGAAAATATCTTTTTCATTTCTGAAGATTATATTTCCTCTGTCTGGCGAAAGATCGTAATCTCTGATTTTCTCATCTAGAACATTTTCCTTTTTCGTTTCCATATCATAAATATGAAGGTTCCATTTGGTGTCATTTCCGGGTTTGAAAATTTGTTCATACTCATCTTCGGTGAACTTATCAACCGAGCACCACAGTATTTTCCCATTTCCCGCTTTAAGGTAGAAGTAATTTCCGGCATCAACAGGGAGGGGATAAGTTCGATTTTTAATCCCATCAAGATCAATCCTGAACGATTCATCACTTGATTTTTGAATACTCACAACGGGGTCGGCAAAGGGGGGAGTTTCGTTATCGCGAAGCTGAACAACCATTACTTGCTGCGGTGTCGTAACAACATGGTTATCCTCATAAAAATCCATTTGAATATCAAAATTTCTACTTGAAAGATAATAGAGATATTTTCCATTTGCATCGAAGGAAGGATTAAGATTGTCAAAGAAATCATCGGTGATTGCAAATTTTTTGTTCAGCTCAAGGCTGTAAAGATAAATCACATTGTTGCGATTAAAATTTGTAAAGCTGTAAGTGATCCATTTACTATCCGGCGACCAACTGTAATCACTCTCTTCCCAATAGAATTCATCATTCTTAAGTTGATTTGACTTGTCAACTTCAACAAGCGTTTTAGAATCAACATCTATATAAAATATTAAAAAATCTTTATTGCCGAAAAGAATTTTCTTTCCATCGGGAGACCACAAAAGGTGATAAACAAATCTATCAAGATTATCAGTAAGCTGAATCCACTCCCCGCCTTCTGAAGGCTGAATATACAATTGATAATCACCGGTTTTGTCGGAGAAAAAGGCAATCCATTTTCCATCGGGGGATATTTGTGGATACATTTCACGTGTACCGGGTGAGTTAGATAAATTTTTAGACATGCTTTTGTCATTGTAAACATTGAACACATCGCCTCTCGCTGCAAGCAGCGCAGTGCGTCCGTCGTTCGACACACTCATGAAATGAATATACTCTTTAGGATTGATTACTCTATCACGAAGTGCCCACCTATCAGAAGGAATGTCAACAGATATTTTATTAGTAGAATTATTTTTTATGTCAAGAACATTAATATATCCGTTTTGGACAAAGACAATCTGCTCGCCATCAGTTTCTGCCCACATCACGTCAAAGTCATTGAATTCAGTTACCTGGTGGATCTCTTTGCTGTTGAGGTCTTCGACATAAAAATTTGAAATACCATTTGTGCGGTCCGAAACAAAATACATTATGTTATCACTGATCCACATGGGGTAACTGTTTTTCCCAACGTAGTCAGAGATTGGCGTGAATTCATTTTTCGTAAAATCATACATCCAGATATCCTGATACCACCCGCCTTTGTAACGCTTCCAGTAATATTCTTCCTGACCCTTCCTGCAATAAAGCATTTTGCTGCCGTCAGAATTAAAACTGCAAAGAACTCCGCGGTCAATTGGGAAACGCTGGGGTGCGCTTCCGTTTTTATCTACGAAATAAAGATTGGGGTCACGCATAATAAAATTTTCAAAGAAAGATCGAAATACAATCCCTTCGCCGTCGGGTGTCCATCCAATGGTTTGAGCACCACCAGGATTGTAAGTCAGGCGGGTAGGGGTTCCGCCTTCGGTAGGAATAGAATAAACATTTGTGCCGCCGTCATACTCGGCTGTGAAGGCAATCGTTTTTCCATCGGGAGAAAACTTTGCAGCCCATTCATTCCCCGGGGCATTTGTAATTCGTGCAGCGCTTCCGCCGTTTGAATTAACAATCCAAAGATCTCCTTCGTAGGTGAAAACAATTTTATCTTTATAGATGTCCGGGTAACGCATGAATCTGCCTTCGATGGCAGACGAATTTTGGATGAATAAAAAAGAAATGAATAAAGAAAGAAACATTTTTTTCATATAAACCTCTATTTTCTTGATGCTCAAACATAGGTAAAAGAGATTTTAGAAAAAATCAAGATAAGCTTCCGACGAAGTGCTTATCAAATTATACAGCCGTTCAAATAAAAATTAAATATCAGATAATGGTTAATAAAAAGTCGCTGATTTCTTTATTAACAAAAATTGGGTTCTCGATCGGCGACATATGTCCGGCGTTTGGAACAATTTTAAATTTACTTCCTGGAATTTTACGCGCCATTGATTCCATTACTGAAGGCGGTGTTAGCTTATCTTCTTCTCCACATAAAACTAGAACAGGCACATTGAAATTTGTAATGGAATTTGTTGTATCTGTTCTCCCTGCCATTGCAAGCAAGCATCCTTTAACTGCAATCGGATTTGAAGCCATTGACCTTTCAAAAATTTCCAAATAATTATCTCTGTTTTCCTTCATAAAATTTTCCGAAAAACAATTTGGTACAAACCCCGAAACAAATTCTTCCACTCCATTTGTGTTTATCAATTTAATTGCTGCTGCTCTTTTTAATTTTCCTTCATTAGTGTCTGATTCCGGTCTTGTATCAAAAAGTATTGCTGCTTTAAAATTGTTTGGCATACGCTCAAGAGCACGAAGAGAAATATACCCACCCATAGAAAGGCCGCACAAAACCGGACTGTTCAGCTTCAAGGTTTGAATAATTGATTCAAGATCATCAACAAATGATTCGAGAGTAAATTGCCCCTCCCGGTCAGGTGAAGCCCCAAGTCCGCGAACATCGTAGGTAACACAAAAATATTTATCTTTAAGCGTTTCGACCTGATGATTCCACATTGAGTGATCAAACGGAAAGCCATGTACAAAAATAATGGATGGGTTTTCCTTCTCTCCGGAGGTAAAAACTTTTAATGAATTAATAGATGTTTCCATTTTGTCTCTATTGTGTTAAAATAAAATGTTAATTCTTTGAAATAAATTATGTAGTATTTCTGAAAAAACAATTTCATCTGCATAATTGATTTTCTATTTTTCAATAAAGGAATTAAAAAGATATGAAAATGAAAATAGCCATAGTTGCGGCAGAAGCATTTCCTTATGCAAAAACTGGAGGTTTGGCTGACGTTGCCGGCTCACTTCCAAAAGCACTCGAAAAACTCGGCTGCGAAGTAAAATTATTTATCCCGAAATACTCATCCATTGACGAAAATAAATACGGCCTCCGATATAATTGGACGATTGGAGAAATGCCGATTAGAGTTAACGGGTATGTCCGCTCCGTTCATCTTCATCAGGCGACGCTGCCCGATTCGAATGTTGAGGTAAACTTTATTGATTGCCCGCACTATTTCCACAGGGGTAGAATTTACACAAACGATTCTGACGAAGATGAAAGATTTATTCTCTTTTCAAAAAGTGTAATTGAAACATTGCAGCGTCTGAAATGGACACCCGATGTTATCAATTGCAATGACTGGCAAACAGGATTGATTCCGCTTTACTTAAAAGATAATTATAAATGGGATAGAATGTTCGACAACACTGCTACCCTTTTTACAATTCACAACATTGGATATCAGGGACGATTTTCTAAGTCAACATTATTGGCTGCCGAAATAAGAGGAAATTTATTTTATCCGAACGGTCCTGTCGAACACGATGGATCTGTTTCGTTTATGAAAACAGGAATTTTATTTTCTGAAATTATTAATACTGTCAGCAACACATACTCACACGAAATTCTGACTCCGGAATATGGTGCGGGACTCGATGCTGTACTTCGCTCAAGAAAGGAAGACCTGTTTGGTGTTTTGAATGGGGTGGATTATAATGAATGGAATCCCGAAACTGATAAGTACATTCCATTTCATTATTCATTAAAAGACATGTCCGGTAAGATAAAAAATAAAAAATTCCTTCTGGAACATTTCAATATGCCGTTCAATGAAAATATCCCATTGATAGGAATTGTTTCCCGCATAGTTGAACAAAAAGGGTTTGACATTTTTTCTGAGGCTTTAAATTCGATAATGGGGTTAAATGCACAGTGGATTATTCTTGGCAGCGGAGAGGAACATTATGAAGATTTATTTCGCATGCTTCACAAACACCTCCCTCAAAAAATATCAGCCTATTTAGGATTTAATAATGAGCTTTCTCATCTAATAGAAGCAGCTTCGGATATTTTTTTGATGCCTTCACGGTATGAGCCTTGCGGGCTTAATCAAATTTATAGTTTAAAGTATGGCACTGTTCCGGTTGTAAAAAAAACCGGTGGACTTGCCGATACAGTTAAAGATTGGGATGAAGAAATGCACTTTGGCTTTACGCATGGCAATGGGTTCTCTTTTTATGATCACTCCGGTTTTGCGCTTTATAAATCTACTGAACGAGCAGTAAATGCATTTAGTACCAAAGAAGTCTGGAATAAAATTATGTATAACGGCATGAATAGTGACTTTTCGTGGCAGCGTTCCGCAGAAAAATACATTGAACTTTACAAACTTGCTGTACTGAAGCATCGGGAATTGTTCACTTAAAAATTGCCTTGATCAGTCATACTAAAATTGTTGATATTTTCCATTGAAATACCTTAGATTTATTACAGGAAAGACTTAAAATAATTCTTTGAAAAAATGGAGAAATTATATGCGATTAATCATTTCACTAATAACAATATTTTCAACTGTAATTTTGCAAGGCTGCCAACAGAATAAAGTTGAATCAAAAATTGAGGAGAATGTAAAAATGAGCGAGCCACAAAATAAAAACCTTGCAACAGCAACTTTTGCATCGGGTTGCTTTTGGTGCACCGAGGCAATTTTCGAAAGAGTAAAAGGAGTTTATTCAATTGAATCCGGTTACACCGGCGGTACCTTTGAAAATCCTACTTATCAGCAAGTAAGTAATGGAAATACAAATCATGCCGAAGCTATCCAATTAACGTTCGATTCAACTGAAATCACCTATGATGAATTACTTGAGATCTTTTGGAAGACGCACGATCCCACCACCCTTAATAAACAAGGTGCAGACGTAGGCACACAATATCGTTCTGCAATTTTTTACCATAATGAAGAACAAAAACAAAAAGCCGAATTTTATAAAAACGAATTAAGCAAAGCCGGTTTATGGAAAGATCCGATTGTAACCGAAATAGTTCCTTTCAAAAAGTTTTACAAGGCAGAAGATTATCACCAGGATTATTACGAGAATAATCCTAACCAGGGTTACTGTGCTTATGTGATTACACCAAAAATTGAAAAGTTTGAAAAAATATTTAAAGATAAATTAAAGAAAAACTAAAACCACTTTTTCTTTTTGAAATAAAAAAGCATCGCGCCTATCAGCGTAAAAGAAAATATCCAGAATCCCCAGGGGTAAATCCAGCGGATATTTAACTCCGGCATAATTTTGAAATTCATTCCGTAAACACCTACAAGAAAAGTAAGCGGAATAAAAAGCGTTGAGATAATAGTTAGGACTTTCATAATCTCGTTCATTCTGTTGCTTAAACTTGATAGATAAGTATCAAGCATCCCGCTTACAATATCACGCAGGGATTCAATTGTTTCTATAATTTGAATTGTATGGTCATAAACATCGCGCAGGTAAATCTCAGTACTTTTTTTAATTAATGGTGAATCTCTTCTTTGCAAAATGCTGATAACTTCTCGTAATGGCCAAACGGATTTTCGCAGCAAAATCATTTCACTTCGAAGGTTGTGAATTCTATGAACATTTTTAGTTTGAGGTGAAGTGATAACTTGGTCTTCAAGTACTTCGATAGTTTCCCCAAGTTTTTCAAGCAGGAAGAAATAACTGTCAACAACTGCATCAATGCAAGCATAAGCTAGGTAGTCACTTCCTGATTTTCTTATTTTACCTTTACCGCTTTTCAATCTAGATAAAATTTCCTTAAATGGATCGGTATCATTTTCTACAAAAGTTAAAAGTAAATTTTCCTTTAGGATCAAACTTACTTGCTCACTTATCAATTCATTTTCTGAAATGAAAAAAATTCGTGCAACTATGAAGAGATAATCATCAAAGTCTTCCACCTTTGGGCGCTGCTCGGTATTTAGAATATCTTCGATGGTCAAGGAATGTATTCCAAACTGATTCCCAATTTTCTCAAGTGCGTCTACACTGCTTAATCCTTTAATATTTATCCATTTTAGCCTGTCTGTTTTGATCAGTGGAAAAATTTCCTCAACACTCTCAAAAGTTTTTTCTTCAAAAATATTTTCTGAATATTGAATTATAGAAACTGAAATGTCTTGAGATTTTTTATCGCCAGTATAAATCAGAGAACCGGGCGAGATGCCGGCTGGTTTCTTTCTTGTTCGAATAATTTTTTTCATAGTTGAAATAGAGTTTGTATTTATTATTATTCGCTTAGAATAATTTATTGTTTTAAGAAAATTAGACTTGTATTCAATAAGATTCAAAAAAAATGACAGGTAATTAATCTATTTTATTTATACGATTGAAAAATGAAGATCAACAAAAAGAAATTCAATAAAAGAAAAATATCATCACATTGGCGAACTCAGTTTGAAAAATCAAACTATCTTGAATCACCAAACTATAGTGACACAATAAAGTATTTTAAAAAGTTTGAAGCAGAAACACCAAACGCAAAATTATTAACTATAGGAACAAGCCCGCAGAAAAGAGAAATAAAACTTTTAGTTGTATCGAAAGGAAATGAGTTCACACCGGAAGAAGCAGCTAAAAGCAGTAAGGCAGTTGTGCTTATTCAGAACGGAATTCATCCCGGTGAAATAGAGGGCAAAGACGCCTGCATGCTTTTACTGAGGGAAATTTTAATCACAAAGGAAAAGGAGGACCTTCTCGACAATATTATCCTTTTAATAATACCTGTGTTTAATGTTGATGGTCACGAGAGGTTGAGCTATTATAACCGTCCAAATCAAAATGGACCAAAAGAAATGGGCTGGCGAACCACTTCACAAAATTTAAACCTCAATCGCGATTACATGAAAGCTGATACACCTGAAATGCGCTCGTGGTTAAAAATGTTTTCAGCATGGCTTCCGGATTTTATGATTGATAACCACACTACAAACGGTGCAGATTATCAATATCACGTTACTTATGGCATAGAGAAATTTCAAAACATACACCCTTTGCTCTCTAATTTAGTAAGGAAAAAATATTTACCCTATCTGCTTTCACAAGTCGAGCGCGAAGGATTTCTCACCGCACCATACATAGAATTTAAAGGTGGAAGTATTGAATCGGGAATAGTCGATTATCCCCTCATGCCGAGACTTTCTACCGGATATTGTGCTGTGCAAAATCGAATTTGCCTGCTTGTAGAAACACACAGTTTAAAACCTTTTAAGAACAGAGTTTTCTCCACAAAGTCAATGATGGTTCATTCGCTGGAGTTTATAAATGAGAATTTCAAAGAATTGAAAAGATTAAATAAAAAAGCTGATGAAGATTCGGTGAAAGAATTTTTCAATAACAAAAAGGAAATTCCGGTTCAGTTTATTCCCACCGAAAAGTTTGATACAATGAAATTTAAAGGATTCAAATCATATCAGGAAGAAAGTCATATTACCGGCACACTGATTACACGATTCACAAATTCTAAAACTGAATTTGATATCCCCATCTTCAATAAATCTATAATTGGTGCTTCCATAAAACTTCCGTTAGCATATTCAATCCCTGAACAATTCACTAACATTATTGAAATATTAAACTGTCACCGAATTGCATATTTTCAATTGGAAGATGAAGCCAAAGTTCAGATTGAAAAATATAGATTTACCAAAGCCGAATTTTGGAAGCGGCCATACGAAGGAAGACAATTAGTTGATGTCGAATACGAGACAACAACTGAAGAAGTTTTATTACCGAATAGAACTTTTATCGTGCCAACTAATCAGCGGACAATAAGGGTTATTGCAAATTTATTCGAGCCAAAATCACCGGATTCATTTGTTAGCTGGGGTTTCTTCAATGCATTCTTCGAAAGAAAAGAATACGCTGAAGATTTTGTAATGGAGCCTTACGCTAAAAAAATGTTAGAAGAAAATGTGAAATTAAGAAATGAGTTTTTCCAATTATTAAAGGTGGATGAAAATTTCAAGCTTAATTCGCATGAAAGATTGGATTTCTTCTATAGACACTCCCCATTTTTCGATAATGGTGAAATGATTTATCCAATCTATAGAATAATTAATTACTGAGTTTACGAACAAATGGTTGGTTAAAAAAGAATCGATTTTGGGGGATGGATAAAGTAATTTATTAAAATTAATTTGACTATGAATTAAAGTATTGCTAAAATGAATTCAAATTTATTCCGAAGTAAATGATTTAATTAAAATTTCACAAAGGAAATTAAAATGCCGTTGACTATTCTTTGCATAACAAGCTATGAAAAAGGTCAGGATTTTTTACGGGCTGCAAAAAATCTTGGCTGCAGAGTTTTATTGATCACATCCAAAAGTCTTGAGGAAGCAAACTGGCCACGAGAAAGTATTGATGAAATTTTTTACATCGCAGATATTGATAAAGAATGGCAGATGAAAGATCTTCTTTACGGTGTTAGTTATCTCGCACGAACTGAAAAAATTGATCGGATAGTTCCGCTTGATGATTTTGATGTAGAACGAGCTGCGGCACTTCGCGAACATCTTAGAACACCGGGAATGGGTGATACAACTGCAAGATATTTCCGCGATAAACTTGCAATGAGAACGCGTGCTGCGGAAATGAAAATCCTTGTTCCGGAATTTATTCATATTCTAAATTATGATGCCCTTAAGGATTTTATGCATAAAGTGAAATTCCCATTGATTATTAAACCGCGAATGCAGGCTGGCTCTCATGGAATGAAGAAGGTTAACAGTGAAGCTGAAGTATGGAAAAAACTTAACGAACTTGGCGATGAACAATCATTTTTTTTAATGGAGAAATTTATCCCCGGCAATATTTACCATGTTGATTCAATCATTTACGAGAAAGAAATCCGATTTGCATTAGCCCATCAATATGCTAAACCACCCATGGAAGTGGCACATGAGGGAAGAGTTTTTTCTTCACAAACCATGCTTCGCGGAAGTGAGGATGAACAAAAACTTCTTAAACTTAATGAAAAAGTTCTTAAAGCAATGGGAATGGTAAGAGGCGTATCACACACAGAATTTATTAAAGCCGATATTGATGGTAAATTTTATTTCCTCGAAACATCAGCAAGGGTTGGCGGGGCTAATATTGCAGAACTTACAGAAGCAGCCTCAGGAATTAATCTCTGGAGTGAATGGGCAAAAATCGAAATATTAAAGGGGGAAGGAGAATATAACTTGCCGGAAATTCGAAATGATTATGCGGGTTTACTGAATTCACTTGCCAAGCAGGAATATCCAGACTTGAGTTCCTACAACGATTCTGAAGTTTACTGGAAACTAAAGAAAAAGTTTCACGCAGGAATAATAATTAAATCCCCTTCATTTGAAAGGATAAATGATTTATTAAGAATTTATACTGCAAGATTCTATCAGGATTTTTTCACCTCGCAGCCTCTTTCTGAAAAAGCAGGACACTAGATCTTAAGTTAGGTAATTCGGCAAATAATAAAGCATTCTTTTGAGACGCTCGTAATTTTTACTATCTTTTTGAAACAGAATAATTTTTCAGACTGTTTGATTTTCATTTGAATTGGCAATTATTAATTATTTTTTGTTTGGGTATAATTCTTGTCTGATTATAAAATAATTTTATTTGCCTATTGTTTTTGTTTATTCAATGTTACATATTTGCCCCCGAAAATTGTAACATTCGTTATTCTCTGAATTTTCTTTCAATTAATTTCAATTAATATAGAACACATAAAAAATATTCTGGCTGCATTTTAGTATTCTTAGATGAGATTTTGAAGTTTTAGGACACAGGTTAAAAGTTATAGATAAGTATAAAAACAAGTTTTCTTTTATTTCTAATTAATCAACCATCAACTTAAATTACTCAATGAGAGGAGTGATTATGTTAAAAAACATGTACGAAAAGTACAAATCAATATGGAATGTGACTGCTGCTTTGTTTGTAGCTTTTATATTCCTTGCAGTTTTACCGGGATGTCAGAAAGATGAAGATCCGGTTCAAACTACAACTGAAGATTTAGTAGCTAAATACAATCTTCAAACTTTAGGTTCAATTCCTTATCCAGCAGATAATCCGCCTATTCCGGAAAGAATTGCTCTGGGCAGATTACTTTTTTATGATCCAATTCTTGGCGGCGAGCAGGATGTTGCTTGCGGTACTTGCCATCACCCACAATTCGGATTTAGCGATTTCCGTCAATTACCTTCAGGGACAGGTGGTTTTGGCTTAGGTCCAAACAGAACATTAGGTGTCTGCGCAAGCAGCGGTTTGGAAGTGACATTAACTCCACGTAATGCCCCCTCCTGCTGGAACCTAGCCTTTAATACTGACGGTAGTGGAAACCCTTCCTCTAACGGTGTAATGTTCTGGGATGGAAGAATCAGCAGCTTGGAAATTCAAGCAAGTCGTCCAATCACTTCAAGAGTCGAAATGAGAGGTGATGCTTATGGGTTGGATGATGTTACTGCAGGAAATATTTCAGTAACAAAAGTTATTGAAAAATTACGCGATATTCCTGAGTATGTTCAGTTGTTTACAGTTGCATTCCCATTAGAAGCTTCGCAGCATACTAACAACCCTGAGATGGTAATTGATTCATCTACTTATGTTAGATCAATTGGTTCTTTCGAAAGAGAGCTTGTTGGGCGATATACTCCTTATGATAATTTTGTTAGAGGAGATGCAAATGCTTTGAATACAATTCAGAAAAAAGGACTTGAACTTTTCTTTGGTAAAGCAAAATGCAGCACTTGCCACAGCGGAGCAATGTTTACCGATTTTGAATTTGTTGTAAATGGTGTTCCGCAGTTTGGTCCTGGAAAACCAGTAGGAAATTCTATTAATGGAAACGATGATTTTGGTCGTGAAGAAAAAACACTTGATCCTGTTGATCGTTACAAATTCAGAACACCAACTTTAAGAAATGTTGAATTAACTGCTCCTTACATGCATGATGGTATTTTCGGAACGCTTGAAGAAGTGGTTCAATTTTATAACAATGGTGCTCAACCCCGTCATTCAAGTATAACCGATGATATGTTAGATCCTGTTTTAACTACACCGCTTGGCTTAACTGACGATGAAGTTGCGGCAGTTGTTGAATTTATGCGTGCGCTCACCGATCCGGGTGTTGCTCTACCATCCTTTTATTTAACTGTTCCGGAAGTTGTTCCAAGCGGTTTAACTCCATTATTTGGAGTGAATGATTGGAATATCATCGGACAGCCGGTGGCTAATAACAATAAATAATTTTATTATTTAATAAAAGAAAAGGCTGTCTTTTCAAGGCAGCCTTTTTTTGTGTCAATTTATTCATTTGACGTTTTACATTTGACGTTTGACTTTTAGAGCTATTTCTGCAGAAGCATCTTCTTTACTTCTTTTAGGTTTTGTGAGCCGTCTGAGGAGATAGCTTCGATTGAGTAGAAATACATTCCTGAAGCAAGATTACCAGCGTCAAAAGTAGTTTCGTACTCACCGGCAGATTGTGTTTGGTTAACCAACTCACTAACCATTTCACCAAGCATATTGAAAACTCTAATTCTTACACTTCCTTCAAATGGAATGGAGTAAGAAATCACAGTACTCGGGTTGAAAGGGTTGGGGTAGTTTTGGGAGAGGGAGAAAGCAGACGCATTTTTATTATTGATGTTATTGTTGCTTGGTTTCCATTCAATATATTCATCACTTGCCGCTTGTACATAATCTGATTTTACTGATTCCAACGATTGATTGTCAACAGCAGTGACACGATAATAAACAGTACTACCACCTTGATGCCAATTATGAGGAACATCAATTGTGTAATCAATATAAGTGATAGTCTGTAAAAATGGATTATGTGTAGCCGTACCAATTTGTGTAAAATTTGTTGTGGGAGAATAAGAGCGATAAACTTTGTACTGAGTCATATCAGGCTCAAGATTTTTATCCCAGGTTAGTTTGGGATGGTAATCTGCTGTAACGCTGGATATTAGGTTTTGTGGTTTGGAGGGTGGTAATAATAATCCGCCTGATTGAGTTGTATATGCTTTTACCGTTATTTGATTATTCTGTTCATCTTCACTAAGTAATTTTATTGTAATGTTCGTAAAGTTCTCATTTCCATTTATTAGTTTAGTAGTACTGGGATTACTCCAGGGAGTTATCTGATCATTGTAACCAACTTTAAATGCATCCGTTTCATCACCCATGCAGTCACGACTTATCCACCATTGGTTTGTTAAAGGATCTATATCATGCCATCTTGGCCAATGCTGATATGAACCATTAATGTTCACATACAAATCTGGATTTCTATCACAATTGCCTGTCTGATAATAAATCCCGCTTGGTAAATATTTGTAAGTTCCATTTCTATCAAGTACGGCAACAACTGGATCAGGACCTCCACCTCCCCAACCTGTCATAGTTTCCCATCTATCAAACTTCCATTTCCAAGATCCATCAGCGGTTAATGCGTTGATTGTCCAGGGGTATGTAGATCCTCTAACGTACCAAACATACATTCCTTGACCAATAGTAGTGTTAGGATCTAATGCTCCCTGAATTGCGCCACCGCGAATTATCTGATCGTGATGATTTAATCTTCTATGGTTTTCTATAACAAAATATTCTGTGCTTGAGATACTGACTTTTAAAGCATCACCAGTTGTTAAATAGTCTCCGATTGTTTTAGTTTGACCATTATATAAAGGTTCAATGGTTATGTAACCAAGTGTTTCTCTTTCGATAGCGCTCATTGCAAAAGTACCACCGCCAGTACCATTTGCCATAACACCACTTTCTCTTGGATGATCGCCACCAAATAAATAATGTCCAAATTCGTGGGCTATATGTCCAGCAATACTCCAACCTGATTGTACCGAAGCTTTATTATTAGTAGTAATACCAGAACCGAGTACATTTAATGCACTCCCGTTTATTTTTATCCCATCGTGTAAAGCGATATCACCACTAAATCCCAAATATGCATTTCCGCCCCAACCTTCATTATTGCTAAACCAGGAAATATCAGCCCAGCGATAAATAATATGTATCATATCAACATATCCATCCCCATTTGAAACTGAGAAATGAAAGGCGCCATCTAAATAATACCAATTATCATATCTGCTGAAATCTCCAATCTGGTTGTTTAACTGATTAATTACATCAATGTTTGCGTCACCCCAAGTTTTATTTTCCTGCACTGTAATAATGTTAGGATGTATATCACCAATAAAATCAAAATCATCTTCAGACATTAAATCAAAATATTCTGAAACTGTGAACTGAGAATAATCATCTGCCACTGCCTGATCAACAAAGTCGTAAGCCCAAGTTGGTAAACTATTTTTGGACCAATTTGGTATTTCCTTGGTATCACTTGCAAATTGAGCAAATACATAGAGTGCTCTAAAATATTCCCCGGGTGCATTTGAGGATGGTTTATACTTACCACCAATTGCAGCCATTATACTACTTTGTTCAATATTCGGATCTAAACCACAGGTTAGAACTTCTATTTGTGCAAAGTTCTGAGCATAAACGATGAAAAATGTTAAAACGAAGATAGAAAATTTCGGCTTCATATTAAACCTCAATTATAAAATTATTCAGCAAATAATTATATTCAAGTGTAAATGTAAAAGAGGTTTTCCTCTACCAGATGAGCAGTCTGAATTTCATTTACACAATCGGAACGGTGTTGCTGCACCGTTCCATTTTATTTTTAAAGTTTATTCAACCCTCCATTATTTTATTAACGCCATTTTTTTTGTTTCCTGATAGCCATTGGCAAATAAATTGTAAAAATAAATCCCACTTGAAAGTTTACTTCCATCAAAAACAATTTGATGATTTCCTGCTTCTTTTTCCTCATTTACCAATTCAGTTATTTCATTACCAAGTAAATCATAAATTTTAAGCTGTACCCAAGTTCGTTTGGGCAAATAAAAATCTATAAAAGTTACAGGATTAAAAGGATTAGGATAATTCTGCTTTAAAGAAAAGTACTTTAAGGGGATGGTATTATCATCAACTGAAACAATAGTCAGAGAAGTATCCCCGTAAACAACTCCGTCAATAACGCAGCCAGAAAGCCAGTATAGATACCCTGCAAATTCATCTTCTACAGTATATTGAATTAAACCAAAATCAACAGACCAATATTGTTCATTGAAATTTAGAATGCTATCAGTAACAGAAACAATAAATATTTTTGTGCTCCTACCAAATATTAAGTAATAACCTGTGTCTATTACGGTATAGTGATATCTATATCCTCCACCAGGATATTCATTATACCAATAATCGCCAATCTTAGGATCTTCTTTGAAATATATTCTTTCAAAAAAATTAATACTATCAATATTAACATAGTATCCATCTTCTCTGAGCCTTGAATAATAAATGAATTCAGTAATTGGTATACCAGCATTTAGACTTTGTATCTTAAAATATTTTTTATTTTCAATAGTGATTCCAGAATCTATAACTGTTCGTTTATAATTAGGTCGAAAGAAAAAATCTCTGGTTGTCCAACTATTGCTAAGCTTTAGAGGAAATGGCTCCTGCGCATAAAGCAAACCTGAAAAGATTATTAGTAATAAGAGTAGACTAGATTTCATTTTTGCTCCTCTTAACTTTTTACATACTATTAAATAAAAAGGAAAGTTCAATTCTGCTCGGCAAATGCCGCGAAAAAGAAATTTTTCTTAAGTAAAATGCAGGGATAATATTTAAACCGAACAAACTCACAAATAAAATTACCTTTCGGGTTTTAACTTATTGAAAAACGATTTTAATATCAAGGCTGGAATACGGCTAAAGCTGATTTGGTAATTGGTTATCTACGAACTGAAGAGGCAGTTGCGTAACTCAGGAAAAAACATTGCGAGTTCTCGCTGCGCTTAGTGGAGAACGAAGCAAGCTTAAAGAGATTGCTTCGCTCCCAAAGCGTCGCTCGCAATGACTGGAACAGCCTCTAAAGCTCGCGGCAATGCGATTAAAAAAAGGCTGACTCCGTTAGCTAACGGATCACGGGAATGACACGTAAAGCTTGATTTTTAAGGCGCCTCTATTATCAATTCTTTACCAAGAAATAAAGGAATGAAAATTCGTTCATTCCGTTACCAATTCTTTACCAAGAAAATTTTTAAACCAGAATTGAACTTGTTCTCTGATTGCATGATTAAATTTGGGCCAACCTACTCCATGTCTTTCGTTCGGATATAACATCAACTCAAAATCTTTATTTAAAGTAGTTAGTTTATCTACCAACTGAATTGTGTTTTGCATGTGAACATTGTCATCCATTGTCCCATGAGTAATTAGTAAATGACCCTTATAATTATCCGCGTGTGTAATAGATGAGGCGAAATTGTATCCATCCGGGTTTTCTTCAGGCGTGTCCATATATCGCTCAGTATAAATATCATCATAAAGACGAAAATCTGTAACAGAATATTCTGCAACTCCATGTGTGAAATAATCGGCACCGTAAGTGAGAGCCATACATGTTACGTACCCACCATAACTTCCGCCGGTAATTCCGATTTTAGTTTCGTCAACAAATGATTTTGACCGAAGCCATTTGACTGCTTCAATATAATCGTGCATTTCCCACTTACCTAAATTGCGGTGCATAAAGTCAGTTCCCTTTTTTCCGAAATGCCCCGAACCTCTATGGTCAACACTCATATAAATAATTCCATTTTGAGCCAAGTAATAACTGTTCAGCCAAAACTCAAATGAGTTACTCACGGTAGGTGCACCCGGTCCGCCGTAAATATCAATAACAACGGGATATTTTTTTGAGTCATCAAAATCAGGAGGTAAAATCCACTTAACTGGTAAATCGAATCCGTCGCCCGAAGGAATTGTAAATAACTCTGCATGGCCAAGTTTGTACTCATTCATTGAAGGAAGTTTTTGATCGCCAAGTTTCTTAATAATTTTTCCACTCTTATCAAGTAGATTAATTAAGCGGGGTTGGTTAATACTGCTGAATCTATCAATTATAAATGATCCTCCCGGAGAAACATTGCAAGAGTGCGTGCCGGCTTCAAATGTATATTGATATATCTCATCACCGTCGAGAGTTGAAGAATAAAACTGTGTCTCGGTTGATTTATCTTTTGAAGCGTGATAATAGATCAACCCGGTTATCTCATCCACAAAAGAAATATCTGTCACAGCCCCTTCGCCGGAGGTAATTTTGGAAATTAGTTTCCAGTTTTTATCATAATAATAAATATTTTTCCATCCATCAATATCGGAGCGGATTAAAAAGCCGTTTCCATTTTTAAAAACATACACGTCTTCTAAAAATTCTACCCACGTTGGCTGAGTCTCCTGATAGACTAAATTTCTTTTCCCATTAGTTGGGTCAGAGGAAAATATTTTTAGGGTGTCCTGTCCCCTGTTTATCCATTGATAGAAAAGTTGTTTACTGTCAGCGTTCCAAAAAATCCAAGCTACATAACGATCAACATTTTCGTCCGTTTCAATCCATGTTGTTGAACCGCTATTTATATCGGCGACACCAAGTTTGACTATAGGATTGGGATCGCCAGCTTTGGGGTAATGTTCCCACTCAAGTTCACCATGAATTCCATCGGCACGAAATAGTGGAAATTTTGGAACCGGTGAATCATCAAACCGTAAATAAGCAATCATCTCGCTGTTTGGCGACCAATAAAACGCCGCATAATTTGAAGCCCTTCCAAGTATTTCTTCATAATAAACCCACGAAGCATAGCCATTATAAATTTCATCTGTGCCGTCAAATGTAAGCTGCTTCTCTTGACCCGATTGAACATTTACAAAAAATAAATTATTTGCACGTGTAAATGCAATCTTATTTCCGTCTGGAGAAAATTTAGGATTTTTTTCCTCTTGGATATTTTCAGTTAATCGTTTAAAAATGTTTTCTTTAAGGGAGTAGTAATAAATATCACTATCAAAAACGAAACAGTAATTATTTCGATCTTCAGTAACATCATCATACCGTTCTAACGAGAATCCCACAGGAAGATTTTTATTTACTTCAGAATAATTGATTAAAGATTCCTCCCCGCCAGTTTCAGCATCTACTTTAAATAACACTGAATTGCCATCAATGATTTTAGTTTCAAGGTAATGGTTATCATCAAACCAACCCTGCAGGCGCGGCAATGGCCCAAGTAACCTCGGTTCGCCTCTTGAATATACTTGTTTGTAAGTGAGTTGTTTATCTTGGGCATTGATAAGGAAAGAAAGGATAAGAAAAAGCCCTATTGATATCTGCAATTTTTTCATGAATGCTCCAATAGTAATAATGATTTAATGCTTAAAAATAATAATTAAACACTTCTGCTGAAGGCATTTTTTATAAAAAAACTCGAATAAATATAAGGCTTGAAGATTTGAATCAACTTCCTATTATCACATCTTGGAATTCGGAATGTCTTTCTAGAAATGTCCAGATATAGGGGCAGGTGGGTATTACGATTAGAGAGTTCTCGCGGGCATAATTAAATGCTTCCTTAACAATTTCCGAAGCGATCCCTCTACCGCGAAAATCATAAGGAACATAAGTATAATATAGGTCTATTGTATCCTCCCCCCGCATACGATACCTCAGATAACATTCTTTGCCATCAACAATTGCAATAAACTTCTTGTTTTCGATATCGTGTGTTACTTCAATCTGCATAAAACTTCCTCAATTGATTTTTATGTAAAAATTATAACGTGTTGTAGATTATTTGAATATTTGTTGGTGCTAATAAAATGAACTTTTTAGAAATAGTCAATATTGATTTTAATACTAATAATTATTTTTTATAAGACTTCTCTTATTTGAAACTCTTGAAGTAGATTTTCATAGCTGACAAAATTTATGGCATCCCAACCTAATTTAATTGCAGCATCGCTGTATTCTTTTACATCATCGATGAATAAATGCTCAGCAGGGGTATAGCCTGATATTTTTTCAACTGCACGATAAATCTTTTCTTCGGGTTTAACCGCCCCCACCTCATGCGAAAGAATTAATTTATCAAAGTGTTTTAGAAAGTCAAACTTTTCCCAGCCGTATTTTTTATGAATTGAATTCGTATTTGAAAGCAAAATCAATTTATAATTTTTTTTAAACTGAGTAAGTAAATTTGCAACGTCCTGGTTAACTCTGAATATTTCAGAAAAAAATCGACAAAAAGTTTCGCTGTCAATTTTATGATCAAGGATATTCAGCATTTTATCAATGAACTGTATCTCTGTCATCACGCCACTTTCGAAACTGCGGTGGATATGATAATTAATTTTGTAATCGGCTAAAAATTTTTCCCCCAGTCCTGATGAAACTTTGTTTAGGCGATCAGTCATTATTTTATAATCAAACGGAATTAGAACGTTGCCAAGGTCAAATACGATTACAGAGTATTTCCGATTCATATTACAATTTATTTGATTGTGAACAATTCATCTTTTAATCCTGAGTTTGTTTTAATTGAACTAACATTAAACTCAAGCTGTTGGGCACCAAAGGACTGTTTAATTCTAAAGGGATATTTAACACCGTTCACTGGCTTGTAATCATAGAAAAAAGTCTGCTGATCAAAAGAACCTTGCTTGGTAATAACCTTTTTTTCTTCTTTCACTTTATAGCCTAATTCAGCATCGAAGAATTGAGTCCAATTTGTTCCGCCCGGTAAAGTGAATCTAACTTCATAACAATTTTTAGTCTCTATCATTTTCATTCCAACTAAAGTAATTTTAACTCCATATTCAGCGGGATGAAGAATCCAATCAAGAGTTGCTTCTGCTCTTAATTTCTCAAGTTCTTCGTCCAAAATTTCAATTTCATTTTCTCCGGTTGACATTACACCTTTTTGCCCATCGAAAAGTAATTGCTGATTGAAGGTACCGAATTTTATATCCTGCTTTAATTTATTGGGTGATTTCTGATAGGAAACAATCGTAACGTTCTGCCCTTGAACAGTGCCTCGCATAACGGTCGTGCGGTCAAGAACATTTTTAATTGAATCTGAGCCACCAATAGACGCAATGTATTTCTGAATTACTGAATCAGCAGTGAAATCTTTCGGAATGACTAAACTATCTGCGTTCGTAATCGTATCAGAATCACTAATGATGTAGTTAGTTATGTACCCAGAGGCAGGTGGGAAATATATAAGCAAAAGTATTACAATAATTTTTAGAATTTTTTTTAATTGCATTTTTGGGACCTTTAATATTCTTTTTTCGATAGGACAAAATAGGAACTCCTCTTTAAATATTGAAGCAAATGCCGCATGAAATGTCAGGTGAATATACATTCCTTGAAATTATTTGACCACTTGTCAATTTGATCTTTTCAAAATGAAGGAAGAAACATATTTTAGTGCAAGGTAAATTCAATTAATAAATTATTATGAAAACAATTTTCTTTCTTTTGGTGTTTATTTTTTATCAGTCAATTTTATTTTCGCAAAACGATTACTTTGTTCGCGGTAAAGTTACCGATGCAGCTAACAACCAACCATTACCATTTGCAAATATTAGAGTTAATAAAACAACTCTTGGTACTTCAGCAAACGCTGAAGGCAATTATGAATTGAAACTTGCTCAAGGCAAATACGATTTAATTGTTTCATATATTGGATTTAATTCGGATACTATTTCAATCAATCTTGATTCAGATAAAAGTGAAATTGTCTTTTCACTTTTGCAATCCAAAGTGGATCTGCCCGAAATAGTGATTCTTCCGGGCGAAAACCCCGCCCTCGAAATAATAAGAAAAGCAATTTTGAAAAAGCATGAACGGGAATTGAAAATTAATGATTATGAATTCGAGTCTTACACAAAAGGACTTGTGAGATCACAGAACGAAATATCGGCAGGCAATAACAGCGTGGGGATTGGCATCGGAGCAGATTCGAGCGAATTGAAAATCACAGGTATTCTTGAAAATCAAAGTAAAGGATATTTTAAAAAGCCTGATAACTTCAAGGAAATTATTCTTGCAAGAAAACAAAGTTCAAATTTTCCTGCCTCAATAAATATTCTTACCGGTGGAAGATTCATCCAAAATTTTTATGATGATGAAGTGAATTTTTTCGGCAGTGATCTGCCCGGACCTTTAGCAGAAAACGCACTCGAGTATTATTATTTCTACATTGAAAAAACTGCAGCGATTGATAACAGAATAGTATTCCAAATTTACATGTCTCCCGATGATAAGAATGACCCTGGTTTTGAAGGACGTATTTTTATTGCCGACAGTACTTTCGATTTAATTAAAGTTGATGTGCAGTTAAATCGAGCTGCCAATATCGGTGGAATTTTTGATACGATAAATATCTTTCAGCAGTTTTCTAAGTTCGATGAGTCTGTTTATATGCCTGTTGATTATAGATTATTTATTAAGGCAAATTTTATGGGGCTTGCAAAGTTTGGTTTTGAAATGAATACTATCCTTTATAATTATAAAATCAATAACAGCATTAGTAATGATATTTTTAATAAAGCCATAATTACAGTTCTTCCGGAAGCCGATGAAAAAGATTCAACATATTGGTTCACTACACAAACGATCCCAAATACAGCTGAAGAGCAATTAGCTTATGAGAGAATTGATAGCATTAAAAATGTGCCGAAAAGTTTTTGGGATGATTTTTCTATTTTCTCAACAAAAATGAATCTTTCTGAAAATGTCTCAACAAGTGCTCCGCTAAGTATGTACCACTTCAACAGGATTGAAGGACATTCTATTGATTATGGTTTATGGTTATATGAATTAAATAACAGACGAATGAGTTTTTCACTCAATACCAACTACGGCTTTTCCGACAAGAAATTCAAATGGAATTTTAGTTCGAAAGTTCTACTTGGAGATTATAGAACTATCAGTATGAATCTGAATCTCTTTAACAAATTAAAAATCCTGTTTGATAAAAGTGAAAATTATAACGAACTAACAAGTACGTTTCTTTCGCTGATTTCTAAATACGAATTTAGAGATTACTACTACTCACAAGGAGGCGGTATAAATTTAGAGGGAGAAGTTTTTCCGGTACTAAAACTTCGAATAGGATTTGATCACTCGAAAGATTTGACTGCTGAAAATAAGACTAATGTTTCTTTATTTTATGATAAGAAAATTTATAAGGCTAATCTGCCTATAAACGAAGTTAAAATAAATTCCGTTTCAAGCGGCTTTACAATTGATTTCAGGGATTACATTGAAGATGGTTACTTCAGAAATAGAGTTTCTTTTGGAAAATCTTTTGTAATGCTTTCGGGTGATGTCACTTATTCATCTGAAAATTTTTTAAAATCGGATTTGGATTTCACAACTTACGAATTGAAGTTCAGCGGCACTTTGCAAAACTTCAGAAATTCATCTTTAAGATTTTTAATTTACGGGATGTATAACGATGGCACTCTGCCATATCAAAAATTATTCTCACTGCCGGGAAATATTGATTTAACTTCCCAGGAATTTACATTCAGGACTTTGAATCTGAACCAAGTTGTTGGCGAAAGAGTTTTAACGATAAATATTGAACAAAACTGGCATGATGAAATATTCAAAATTTTGAATTTACCTTTTCTAAGCAAACTACAACTTCAATTAAACACATTTATTAATATGGCGATTGTAGAAACAGGAGAAAATACCAGATCAATTCTTCCGAACAATATTAATTTTTTCCCCCATCCATTTTATGAAGCAGGATTTGGAATCGCTCAACCATTGATCCCATTAAAAATTGAATTTGCCTGGAAATTAAATCATAGAGGAGAGAATAATTTTAGAATCGGAATTAATTCATTTATTTTTTAAAGACTTTTGAATAATAGATTTCTAACTGTCTGTCATTTTCACGCAAGCATGAATCTACTTAATTATCATTAGACTCCTGTTTGCACAGGAATGACGGGTTAAATTTTTCAGAAGTCTCTTTTAATAAAAAAGCGCTCCAAAAGAGCGCTTAAGAATTGGCAAGAAACCTTTGAATCATTTTTCCTTTGGCTTTGCTTCGCTTACAATAATGTTACGTCCATTTACTTCCGTACCATTCAATGCTGTGATAGCTGCACTTGCTTCGGATTCATTTTCCATTTCAACAAATCCAAATCCTCTCGATTTACCGGTCTGACGATCGGTAACAACTTTTGCAGAAACAACTGCACCTTGAGATTCAAATAATTCTCTCAAGGTTTTGTCATTAACTGCCCAGGGAAGACTCCCTATAAACAATTTAGTACTCACGAACTGACCTCTGAAAAAATAGTGAAAAAAAAACTCGGTGCTTTCACCGCACTAAAACTTAGTACAAAACTATTCAAAAAACAAAAACTTTTTAATTTATTCACACTTTTTTCTCGCCCCATTTTTACCTTAAAACAAATTACTCCCAGTAAGAGGAATGTCAGATTTAATTCTTCAAAAGTCTTTATATAACAAAAAATACTTTCAAGAATATTCCTGCGTTAATTACTGCTTACTTATTATTTTATGATTCAATTTTAGAAATTTTTAAATTAAAAATATTTTAATACAATGTCAGAGGAGAATAAAAAATATAAGCGAAAACCAGGGCAGGAAAGAGACGAGATCGTTGGCAAAGTAGAATATTATCGGCAGTTCAGTTCAAAATTATTGAACAACAAAAGAGACATTCTTGTCTGGCTGCCAAATGGTTACAACCCCCAAAAACAGCCTGATAAAAATTATCCGGTCCTTTACATGCACGATGGTCAGAATATTATTGACCCTAAAACTTCTTTTGCCGGAAAAGACTGGCGAATTGATGAAACTATAACAAAACTTATCCGACAAAAAAAGATGAAGGAAATAATTGTCGTAGGAATCTATAACACCCCTGATCGATTGGAGGAGTATAGTTGGAGTGATAGAGGGCAGAAATATTTGAATTTTATAATTGACGAGTTAAAACCTTTTATAGATTCTGAATATAAAACGAAGAAAGGAAAAGAAGACACTGCTATAATGGGCTCGTCTATGGGGGGATTAATTTCATTTTATGCTGCGTGGCACTACCCGGAAATTTTTTCGATGGCTGGCTGCCTTTCAAGTTCATTCTATTTTAATAACGACAGAAGTATTAAACAAGTTGAATTATACAACGGTCCAAAAAAGCATGTGAAATTTTACATCGATCATGGTGAGGATGGGTTAATCAGAGGGCAGAAAATGTTCTGCTTGCTTACTCAAAAAGGTTACGTAATCGGTACAGATATCGACTATTACTACGTTCCCGGCGCAGAGCATAATGAAAAAGAGTGGGCAGCAAGATTAGAGAGACCGTTGTTATTCTTTTTTAAAGAGAAGAAATAGCTATTTACATAATTCACTGAGAGTGATATCGATTTTTCGGAAGAGCTAAGCATTCAATGAAATTATTTTATTGTCAAATATTAGGAATGCTTCATAGCCGAATTGTTTTCTGAAGTGTTAATTTACCGATAGTCAACTTAAATTAATTTATAAATTTATTTAAAGGTCATTTTATGCGTTGGCAAGGAAGAAGAGGAAGTTCAAACGTTGAAGACAAAAGAGGGCTTTCATCGAAAGGTGTTATAGGTGGTGGTATTGGTGGAATTGTAATTATTCTTATCGTTATGCTTTTGGGCGGCGATCCAAATTCACTGCTGCAAAATATTCAGGTAGATCAACAAACATCCAGTTCTAATTATTCTGAAACAGCTGAAGAAAAACAACTCGTACAGTTTGTTTCCGTAGTGCTTGCAGAAACTGAAGACACATGGCATAAAATATTTTCTGACCTTGGTGAAAACTATCGTGAGCCAAAATTAGTTTTATTCACGGAAAGTGTGCAATCTGCCTGCGGCACTGCTGGTGCATCAACCGGACCTTTTTATTGTCCCGGTGATGAGAAGCTGTATATTGATTTAAGTTTCTATGACGAACTCCAAAAAAGATTTAAAGCACCGGGAGATTTTGCAATGGCTTACGTGATTGCTCACGAAGTTGGACATCATATTCAAAACCTATTAGGAACAATGGATAAAATGAATCAACTTCGCTCGCGATTAAGTGAAGAAGAGTACAACAAATATTCAGTCAGATTAGAACTTCAAGCAGATTTTTATGCGGGAGTTTGGGCACATTACACTGACAAAACGAAAGGGCTTCTTGAGGAAGGTGACTTAGACGAAGCAATCAATGCCGCAAGTGCTGTTGGCGATGATAGAATTCAAAAGCAGTCGCAGGGCTATGTAGTTCCTGAATCCTTCACTCACGGATCTTCAGAACAAAGAAAACGCTGGTTCTACAAAGGATTTACTACCGGTGATATTAGGCAGGGGGATACATTTGGCACCGATAATCTTTAATTTAATTTTTATTGTTTATTTGCTTCATTGCCTGCTGCCATATAACTAAATTGTTTTTCACCATTACAATCAGTTTGTCGAAGGGTGAATATTTTTCCAGTATTATAAAACTATTAATATATTATGAAGATTTTACTTGCTCTTTCCCTCACTTTTATTCTCACAAGCTGCTCTTCAATCGAAATTGTAAATCTTAGAACCGTGAAAGATATAGTTAAAGATTATTATGAATCAGGAAAGTTCGATGAAGAGATGTATGAAGTAATTGAAGATGCAAAAGAAAAGTTTAGTAAAGTTGAGATTAAGAAAAACTCCGCTGTAATTTTTGATGTTGACGAAACTGCGCTCAATAATTATGGCTTAGCCAAACAAATGGATTTTGGTTACGTTTATGAACTAAATAAAAAATGGAATGAGGATCTAAAAGCTCCGGCAATTAAACAAACACAGGATTTATATTTTTACTTACTAAATAAAGGAGTTAAAATTATTTTCCTTACCGGAAGAAATTCCTCCGAATATAATCTCACTTATAAAAATCTTATTCAAGCCGGCTATACAAAATTCGATACGTTGATTACTCAAAGAGAAGACGAGCAAAACATAAAACCACAAGAATTTAAAAGCATAAAACGGACTGAGCTAACTCAAGACGGTTATGAAATTCTCGGAACGGTCGGTGATCAGTGGACCGACCTTACGGGTGCTTATACTGGCATCACAATAAAACTTCCAAATTATTTGTACGAGATAAAATAGATGGCTAAGTGTTGACGCAGATTCTGTGATTTTCGCTGATTTAATCCTGTGTTAACTTGTCCCATCTGCGTCAAATGGTTGCTACTGACTCTCCTACCTCCTCGCCAATTTCCCTAATATTTGAAGTTGGTCTGAAATCCTTATTCTAGAGTTGCTTTATCTATCAAGGAGCATTTTCATATACTGCTAATAAAGTTTTGGTGGATTTCGCAATTTCAAGTATTGTCCAGCCGGCGTCAAAACTATAGCCAATAATATTTAAATATTAATTAAGCTTTTCGGCTGTCAAAAAGAGATTTACGATTCGTCCCCTCTAACACTTTAATCAGCCGAGGATAGAAGCATTTATTTTAATTTGCTTTAAGTCCTTAGCGGTAACCAAGTGCATTGAATTGAATAAGGGGAGGTTAATTGAATCATTGTTAAAGCTAATAAAAATGGCATAGCCATTACTTTGTCAGTGTTAATGACGCCATAGTTGATGATGGGGAGATAAAATTCGTTGCCCGGGAAAAACTAATCATCGAAGAATTGACTTTTGTTAAAGGCATAACTGCTCACAAACTATCTCGTGATTTTAATGGTCCAAATGATAAGACAGGAAAAGAACACTTACTAATGGAGATTCCACTCTATTAAAAAAAATAATTGTTTGCCATATTCAGATAAACTACTCAAAACGAATTCAACTCCTCAACTAAACGGAACCCACGACAATACCATCGAGGGTATAGTTTACTAACTATATTTCAACCATTTCCTGCAACTTTCCATTTTGAAAGCCGATCAATCTTCTTTGAAACTTCCTCTAGTTTCATTGAAAGATAGAAAATCTCGTTGAAAGACTGACACAAATAATTGCTGCACCCTCCAATAGCTTTGTTTTGATAGCGTTAAGAAATTGCAGCTATAAAAATCATTCTGAAGTCTTTTCCAATCATTCCGAAGAAGTCACTTTCTTCATCGAAAGACTAGCTGACTCCTTTGAAACATTTACCGCATCAATTGAAGGGCTGACCGATGACCTTGAAATATTAGCCCCATCCTTTGAAAAAATAACGCTCTTAAAATCCTCTTATTAATACTTTTTCAAAATCCGCCTTAGTCATCAGTTTCACCAATTCTTTAAATCCAGTTTGAGTTTTCCAGCCTAAAAGCTCTTGTGCCTTTGCTGGATTGCCTATCAGCAAATCAACTTCTGTTGGTCTGTAATATCTTGGATTAACGGTAACGACAGTATCACCTTCTTTTAATTTATCGGTAATCTTATATTTGAAATTATTTTTGTTGTTGGAGTCCTTGATCAATTGAGCAGCTGTATCAAGATTTATTTTTTTAATTACGCCGATTTCATTTTCACCCTTCCCCCGCCACTCAATTTCAATTCCCAATTCATTAAAAGCTACTTCACAAAATTCTCGAACACTATGTGTTTCATTTGTAGCAAGCACAAAATCTTCAGGGGTATTGTGCTGCAATATTTGCCACATCCCTTCGCAATATTCAGGTGCATATCCCCAATCTCTTTTTGAATGCAGATTCCCCACCGAAAGATTCTCCTGCAAACCTGCCACAATTCTTGAAACTGCGCGGGTAATTTTTCTCGTAACAAAAGTTTCCCCTCTCCTTGGCGACTCGTGATTAAACAAAATACCGTTGCAGGCAAAAATGTTATACGCTTCACGATAATTAACAATAATCCAATAAGCATAAAGCTTTGCTACCCCATAAGGCGAACGCGGATAGAATGGAGTTTTTTCAGTTTGCGGGATTTCTTGCACCTTACCAAATAATTCACTTGTAGATGCTTGATAAAACTTCACCTGTCTCAAACCAACTTCGCGAATTGCATCAAGAAATCTGAGTGTGCCAAGTCCGTCAACCTGTGCAGTATAATCTGGAACTTCAAATGAAACTTTAACATGGCTTTGTGCAGCAAGGTTATAAATTTCATCCGGCTCAATTTTTTCCAGCAATCGGTTCAAATTACTTGTATCAACAAGATCGCCGTAGTGCAGAAATAATTTTTTATTGAGGATTTCGGGATCGGAATAAAGATGATCAATTCTCGCTGTGTTAAACGAGCTGCTTCTTCTGATTATTCCATGAACCTGATAACCTTTTTGAATTAGCTGTTCCGTAAGATAACTCCCATCCTGTCCCGTAATTCCTGTAATTAGTGCTTTCTTCATTTTTCCCTGTTCAATTAAATATAAAAATTACTTAATGATATTATTTAAGTACCAGTTGTACGTCTGAATTATTCCATCTTTTAATTTTGTTTTGGCTTTCCATCCAAGTTTATTTATTCTTGAAACATCCATCAGTTTGCGCGGTGTTCCATCAGGCTTTGATGAGTCATGAATTATCTCACCATTAAAGCCAACAACATCCGCAATTAGATCAGCAAGGTCCGAAATAGTTAAGTCTTCACCGGAGCCAACATTTATTTGAGAGATTCCATTTTCGTATAGATCCTTCGCATTGATATTTTCTAAAAGAAACGTAATTGCTTCTGCAAGATCATCAACATAAAGAAACTCTCTCATTGGTTTTCCAGACCCCCACATCGTAACGGTTGAACTGCCGTTTGTTTTTGCCTCGTGAAATTTTCTGATTAATGCAGGAAGTACATGCGATGTTTGAAGATCAAAATTATCATTAGGACCGTAAAGATTTGTCGGCATTGCTGAGAAAAAATTGCAGCCGTATTGTTTGTAATAACTTTCGCAGAGTTTTATACCGGCAATTTTTGCAATTGCATACGGTTCATTTGTTACTTCAAGATAACCTGAGAGTAAAGATTCTTCCTTCAAAGGCTGGGGTGCAAGTTTTGGATAGATACACGAGCTTCCAAGAAAGATTAATTTCTCTACTTTGTTTTGATAAGCTGAATGAATAAGGTTTGCTTCGATGATTAGATTATCGTATAAAAACTCCGCGCGAAAAGTATTGTTTGCCTGAATACCCCCGACCTTTGCAGCAGCAATAATTACAATCTGTGGTTTTTCATTTTGAAAAAATTTTTGAACTTCATCCTGTCTTTTCAAATCAAGTTCAGCAGAAGTTTTTACTAAAATATTATCATACTTGTTTTGAGTCAGATTACGCATCACTGCAGAGCCAACCATTCCGCGATGTCCGGCAATATAAATTTTTTTCGTTTTATATGAATTATCAAAAGTCATTATTATAATCCGTAATAAACTGCAAAACTAACCTGATTGGTACTGCTATCAATAAAACTTAAATCAGCTTGTTGAGTTTCGGTTTTAGTCTGTTGAAAATCTAATTTTGCAAATAATTCGTGAATAAATTCATAGCTTGCTGAAAGACCATAATATGAGAAATTATTTCTCAAACCAAAAAGAAAGGGCGGCTGCGGTTGTGAGTATTGTTGAATTAAAGTTCCTGCCTCACCCTTTCGAATATACTGCCCCCATATCTTTACTTGAAGCCCGCGAAGAATTCTATAATTAAGTGAAGCATAAAACAAATCGGCATTTGCCCCCATCCAATGACCAAGCGGGTACGAACCACTTTGGTATGTTTGAGTTGGAATAAAATGGCTGTAAACAAAAGGAAATATTTTAGTGAACTCCGTCGTGAATGTTAAATTCTTAATCGGGAGATCCGTAATTGAACCGCCAAGTGTGAAACCCAATTGATTGCGTTGATTCTCCGAATTAAAAAGCCCGGAGAGTGTTATCTCGTCAATAAAAAGTGTCGAATATAAATGTGTATTCTTCAAATGATTTTTTGAACTAACGCTGAAAAAGAATTGCGAGTTAGAACCGGCGGAGTTGTTTTGTCTGCTGAGATAATGATCGACTACTCTGAAAAATGCTAACGGGAAAAAATAAACCGGTTCGAGTTTATCGCTGTAAATAATAGATTCACCGAATGATATATCGAGTCCCTTCAGCGGTGTTATTGTTAAAGTATGCGATGCAAGAAATTTATCTCTGAACAAAAATCTTTGTCCATTATTATAAACAGGATAGAAACTATTGGAATCAACTACATCCGACGCAAGCCAGGCATGAATGTAATTAAATCTTAACCAGCTTACAGGCTGCACATCTAATCTAATAAATGGAAAGGATGGTGCTTTTTGAGAAAGTACAAGCTTGCCGCTTTCGCCGTATCCCCATTCTAAAAAATCTTTCCCAACTGCAAAACTTCCCCAGCTCCAACCAGTTGCAATTGTGGTTCTGCCTTCACTGTACTGTATATTAGTTCCATGACCCCTAGCACTGATGCCTGTAACCGGGGTAAAACTTTTACTGAAATCAACTCCCTTTCCATTTTCTGAATTATCCCTGAAATCAAAACTGAAACCAATTGCATCAGAAACGTAGCCGTAAAAATAAACTCCGTTCCAGAAATGATTATTTCTTAATCCATCATTCTTTCCATAAGAGTAACCTAAAATTGGACTCAGATTAAAAGTAAACAAATCATCTTTGTAAGAAAACAATCTCATTCGCCCAGCATCATCCTTGCCTAAATAAGAAAGGTGCTTTGTTGTATCGGTTTTCAAATTCAATTCATAAAAGAAATCCTGCTTAAAAAAATCAAACTCTTCTTTTTCGAGCGGGGTTAATTCAGAAAGTTTTTCAGACACTTCACTAAGTTTCTCTGAAATATATTTTCGAGAAAGAGGTTTAATTTCATCATTGAAAGTGATTGTTCCTTTCTGACTCAAACGCGAAAGGAAATTATAAACATCCCGATGCAGAGGCTCATAAACTACCTGTGCCTGCATTTGCAAACAAGTCACTACAAAGAAAAGAACAATTATTTTTTTCATTTAAATTTCCTGATGATTTTTTAACTAAGTTATAAACGCGCTGCAATTTGAAAATAAATATAAAGAAGTACTGCCGATATTTTTAAATGACCGACTCTTTAATCTTTTCCACTACAAAAGCAATCTGCTCTTTAGAAAGGTCAGGGTAAATTGGAATTGCCAGTGAAGTTTCGGTTGCATTTTCGGCAAATGGAAAATCTCCCTTTTTATAATTGAGATTTGAGAAGCATTCCTGCTGATGGAACGAAACGGGATAATAAATCTCGGACGATACTTCATTATCAGCAAGATATTTTTTCACTTCATCTCTGTTTTTTATTCTGATTATGTACTGATTATAAATATGATAGTTGGTTAAGGCGTTTATATTTTTATAAACCGCAGCAGGCAAAAGCACTTTATTCTTTTCATCAAATGAAGTTCTGCCCACCCCTTCGGACAAACCCGATTGAATAAACAAACTACTATAGGTTTCGGCATTCTCTCTTCGTTTAGCAGACCACGAATTTAAATGAGGTAATTTTACATTCAGTACAGCGGCCTGCAATGCATCGATTCTGAAGTTTCCTCCAATTACTTTGTGATAATATTTTTGCTCGCCACCATGCACTCTCATTATTTTTAATTTATAAGCAAGTTCATCATCGTTGGTTGCCACCAATCCACCGTCGCCATAGCCGCCAAGGTTTTTACTCGGGAAGAAAGAAAAGCAGCCAATGTCGCCGATTGTACCGACGCATTTTCCATCTTTGTATTGAGTGCTTATCGCTTGTGCTCCATCTTCGATTACTCGCAAATTATGTTTTCCGGCAATCTCCATTATTTTATTCATCTCGCAGCTTTGACCATAAAGGTGAACAGGGATAATAGCTTTAGTTTTGGATGTAATTTTAGATTCAATTTGATCAACATTAATATTGAAGGTAATCGGATCAATATCGACCAAAACGGGGGTGGCATTTAACCTTGAAACAACTCCTGCTGTTGCAAAAAAAGAATAAGTCGGCACAATAACTTCATCATCCGGTTTTATACCAATTGCCATCAGTGCTAACAAAAGAGCATCTGTGCCGGAAGAAACTCCGTAAGTATATTTGCAGCCAAGAAATTCACTCAAAGATTTTTCAAGTTTTTCTACCTCCGGACCAAGGATAAAATATTGTGATTCTGATACACGAAGCACTGCATCGTCTAACTCTTTTTTAAGAGATTGATATTGGGGGTGTAAATCTAATAATGGAACTTTCATTAATTCTCCGGTAAAAATATTAGTTTAAGAATAAATAGAAACAAAGTGAAAATTATTGGTTGAAAGAAATTGAGCCGGGCAAATCAATAAATGAAATCCTTCTCTATTTTGCTGAATGGAATTGCAAGTTTGTCTTTATCAGATACCGTTGGAGATTCGACTTTCCAATCAATGTTTAATACAGGGTCAGAATATAAAATTGCGCGCTCGTGTTCTTTGCTGTAATAGTCAGTGCATTTGTAAGCAAAAATTGCAAAATCAGAAAGCACTGAAAATCCGTGAGCGAATCCCGGCGGAATCCAAAGTTGCTTGTAATTTTCAGCGGAAAGTTCTTCTGAATGATATTTTCCAAAGGTGGGGGAATTGAACCTTATGTCTACTGCTACATCAAGAACACTGCCGTACAATATAAAACAAAGTTTTCCTTGTGCCTTATCACCAATTTGATAATGCAGTCCTCTTACAATTCCTTTTCGTGATTTTGAGACATTATCCTGAACAAAATTAAAATTTAATCCTGCTTCCTGATATTTATTCAAGTTAAACGATTCAACAAAATAACCGCGGCTGTCTTCAAACACTTTTGGTTTGATAATCAGAACTCCATTTAAATTAGTATTAATAATTTTCATCCGGCTATAAATTTTCCTTCACAATTTTTTCGAGATAATTCCTATACAAAGAATTTGGCATTAAAGATACAAGTTGTTCAAACTCAGAAATTGTTATAAAAGATTTGTTGAACGCGATCTCTTCGAGACAGGCGACTTTCAACCCCTGTCTGTCTTCAATTACGCCGAAGAAATTTGAAGCAGCAAGTAACGCTTCGGGGGTACCTGTATCAAGCCACGCGACCCCGCGACCGATTTTTTCAACTTTCAACTTTCCTTTTAACAAATAAGCTTTATTGACATCAGTAATTTCGAGTTCGCCTCTGGCTGATGGTTTAAGCTTTTTTGAGATATTTATAACTTCATTATCAAAAATGTATAAACCGGGAACAGCATAATTTGATTTTGGGATTTTGGGTTTCTCTTCTATTGAAATTGCTTTGCCTTCTTTGTCAAATTCGACTATCCCATATCTTTCAGGATCAGTTACTTTGTATCCAAAAATTACCGCCCCATCTTTTAGCTCAAGAGCTTGATAAAAAAAATCAAGATAGCCGTAAAAAATATTATCGCCCAAAATAAGTGTTACGCAATCAGTACCAATAAATTTTTCGCCAATGATAAATGCTTCGGCAATTCCGTTTGGTGCATCCTGCAAAGCATAGGAAATATTTATACCAAGATGAGATCCATCTCCAAACAATTGTTTGTACATTGGGATAGTTTCTTGATTTGATATAATAAGAATATCTTTTATTCCACCAAGCATTAACATTGATACGGGATAATAAATCAGCGGCTTATCATAAATAAGGGCTAATTGTTTGCTGTAAACTTTTGTGATGGGATAAAGACGGGAGCCTGCCCCACCGGCTAAAACTATTCCTTTCATATCTGAAATATATTAAAATTACTTCTAAATGATTAGATATTAAGAACCATTAAGTTCAAATTATTTTAAAGGACTTCTATAATAAAGTTCCTCTTAAGACGAACAGAGCAACAGTGAAATAAATCACTACCCCAATTACATCAACTAATGTTGCTACTAATGGTGCCGAAGAAGTAGCCGGATCAAGTTTTAATCTTTTCAAAATAAAAGGAAGCATTGAACCCGACATCGTTCCCCACAATACCACTCCCACTAAAGAAATACTTACTGTTGCCCCGATTAAAGCCCAGTGTTCGCCATAAGCATCAGATGAAACGCCCCATACCGTAATTCTTAAAAATCCTATTAATGCTAACGCACTTCCAAGAGCTAATCCGGTTATCAATTCTCTTTTAAAAACCATAAACCAATCTGTCAAAGTAATTTCACCGAGCGATAAAGCTCTAATAACTAATGTTGCTGCCTGTGAGCCAGAGTTACCGCCGCTGGAAATGATCAATGGAATAAACAATGTCAAAACCAATGCGCGGCTAATTTCATCTTCGAAAAACGCCATCGCAGAAGCAGTGAACATTTCACCAATAAATAAAACTGCAAGCCAGCTTCCTCTCTTTCTCAACATTGTTGGAAGTGAGATTGTTGAATAAGCTTCATCTAACGCCTGAATAGCGGCTAACTTTTGAATATCTTCTGTCGCTTCTTCTTCGGCAACATCGAATACATCATCAAATGTAACAATACCGATTAACATACCAGCACTGTCAACTACGGGCAATGCGACCCTGTCATACTTCTTAAAAACTTCTACTGCCGATTCCTGATCATCGTTCACATGAAGTTCGACAAAATTTTCATCCATTAAATCAGCAACAGTGTTATGAAGCGGCGCGAGAAGGAATTCTTTGATTTTAACATCATCAATTAATTTCCCTTTATCATCAATTACATAAACTATATTAAGGGTCTCTTTATTATTTCCATGTTCACGAATATAATCCAAAGTTTGTTGAATTGTCATTTCCGGTTTAACAGCAATGTAATCGGGCGTCATTAAACGACCGACACTATTTTCGGGATAACCGAGTAATGCAACTGCAATTTTTCTTTCTTCCTGGGATAACAATTGAATCAAATGCTTGGCAGCGGATGCCGGCAATTCTTCAAACAAAGCTGTTCGATCATCAGGGTCCATTTCGTTTAGGATTGAAGCCACCTCTTCTTTGCCCATTGCTTTCAGAAGATTTTCCTGAAAATCAAAATCCAGATATTCGAATGTATCAGCAGCTATATCTTTTGGAAGCAGCCTAAAAACTAATACTTGATCTTTCTCGGAAACCTGGTAAAATAATTCAGCTATATCTGCCGGAGTCCACTCACTCAGTACTTCTTTGAGGGTGCCAAATTGCCGGTTTTCTATTAACGATAGGATTTCAGGTTGGAGTAACTGACTGAGCATTTGCACCTTCTCCTATTTTAAGTGAATGATTTGGTTACTACTTATTTATATGCTCAAAATTTAATTTAAGTGCGTTGCAAAATAGATTTTGATCGCTGAAAAAACAATTGATCTTATACTTTATCTAAAATTTTTTCGCTAACTTCCTATACAAAATGGAGACAGTCTTTCGATTATGAAAATTATTTGCGATGAAAATATCTCTTTTGCAGAAGCAGCCTTCTCACAGTTTGGAAAAGTTGAGTTGCTTCAAGGAAGAAAAATAAACAATGCCGCCTTAAACAAGGCTGATGTTTTAATTGTTCGATCAATCACAAAGGTAGATAAATCTTTGCTCGAAAATACTAACATTAAATTTGTTGGAACTGCTACCATTGGAACAGACCATGTTGATATTAATTACCTTAATAAAAGAAACATAAAATTTGCTGATGCTGCCGGCTGTAACTCCGATGCAGTAACCGAATATCTTTTTACCGCGCTGTTCAGAATTTTAGCCGATAAAAATATTTCATTGAAGAATAAGAGCATGGGTGTTATTGGCGTTGGCAATATCGGAAGCAGAGTTGTGAAATTGGCAAAGGCGGTGGGACTGGAAGTTATAATGAATGATCCGCCGCTGCAAAGAAAAACAAGCAGTAAAGATTATGCACCATTAGAAGAGGCTTTGCAGGCTGATATTGTTACATTTCATGTTCCCCTTACTTTGGATGGTAAAGATAAAACGATTCACTTACTTGATCAGAAAAAAATCAAATCAATGAAAGATGGAATTATTTTAATCAATGCCTCGCGCGGACCCGTGGTTGATAATACCGCCCTGTCATCTTTTATCGATAAAAAGAAATTAAACGTTGTGCTCGATGTTTGGGAACACGAACCTGAAGTTGATATTAATCTTCTAAATCAAACATTAATTGCAACCCCGCACATTGCAGGTTATTCGCTCGAAGGTAAGGTGAATGGAACCTATTTGATATATAAAAATTTTTGCAATTTTCTTGGCGAAACTCCAACCTGGCAGCCAACTCTTGCTATGCCGGAAGATTCACTTATTACAGCAGAAGAAAATAAATCAATTGAAGAAACTCTGAATTTTATTTTTTCGCAAGTTTATCAAATTCGTCGTGATGATAAAAAGATGCGGCACTTGTATGATCTTGATGCAAAAATCCGTCCTTCTTATTTTGATTTAATGCGGAAAGAATATCCTTACCGCCGCGAGTTTAATAATTACTTTGTGAAAAACCCCTCAACACAATTGAAAAAAATTCTTGAAGCATTTAGATTTAATTTTGCGTATTAATCATCTTTTAATTTAAATTCAATTGGAATGATCATTTGAACATTTATTGGCCGCCCGCGCTGTAAACCGGGTTTAAATTTTGCATAGTAAACGATTGTTCGCGCTGCATCATCGCAACCGTAGCCAATCCCTTCAACAACTTCGGCAGAGGTAACATCGCCGTTTTTATCGATGAATGCTTTGATTTTAACCACACCCTCAATTTCGTTTTCACGTGCATCATCAGGATAGAGAACCTTATTCTGCAGTTTCTTCATTCCTCCAACCGGTTCTGGCATTATCTCCGCAGTTAAATAATATGCCGGGTCATCTTCAAGTTCGTCGTTCACCTCAAGCGGTACAAGCTCCTCAACAGATGAATTTTTCTTTACCACTTTTTTTGTTTCAATATTTTCGTTAGAAGCCAACTCCTCTAATTTGATATTTTCTTTTTCCGGGAATAACGGTTCCTGCACCATCCTTCCCTCGACATACATAACGTCTTTTTGATAAACCCCAAGCGAGTCAAAAAACGAAGTGGGTCCTTCGCGCTTGCCTGCTTCAACCACAAACATTTCGTAAAGAATTCCTGCGGCAGTATAATTTTTTACAAGTCCACTGACTTTGCCATTTATGTAGTTCAACTCTTGTTTCAAATTCCCATTATCATAATAAATCCAGGCTGAACCATTGCGGACTTTATTTTTATAACAGATTTTTGATTCAATTTTACCATTTGGGAAGTAAGAGGTTAGAGTATCTTGTTGCGCTAATAGGTTCAGGCTAAAAAATAATATAATGACTATAAAAAAAAATTTCTTCATGTATTGACTTGATTTATAAAATTTAAACGGCAAAAGATAATATTTAATTTTGAGTAATAAGAGGCAGAATAATTGCAACTGTAAAAAGCAGGATTGCAATTCCTAAAAAGAAATAACCAACCTCCGCATCGTATTTTAAAATTCCTATTTCACTTAGAAGATAGTTCCAATCGTGATAAACATTATTCCCTCCGAGCAGTGGAAGTTTTCGCTTTTGTGCATCAGCGGCATAGACGGAAATATTAACAAAATTTTGTCCAAGCCACAGTAACGAAAACTGCACCCCCGTCCGATAAAAATTTCTGAAAAAATATAAAGCAATGATTGAGGGAATTATTATCTGCATCAAAGTACCGCCAAGGGTGTAAATATATTTTCCAAACAACATAAAGAAAACATGCCCGGCTTCATGAATAACGAGATCAGCATTATCAATCAATCCATAATCGCCGCGGTTGATAATCCAGTACAGCGCAATGGGAATGATAATCATTGAAGGAATCCACTTCCTCACAGAATCCCATTTCGAAAGTGGCTGAGCCTTTTTTAGATTTCGCTCAAGTTCTTTTAAATCTTCAGTTTTCAATTTTGTTCAGAGTAAATTCAGTTTTATCTTGCATTAAAATAATAATCAAATCCCTTTGCTCAATTTAAATATAATTTTATCGAAAGGATAAATATGAAAAAATCTATTTTGTTTTTATTTGTGATAGTTTTTGCAAGCAGTATTTCTGCGCAGGATTTCCGCACACCCCGTCCAAGCCCCGATGCAACGGTAAGCCAGTATGTTGGAGTAACAAAAATCACAATTGATTATAGCTGTCCGGCTGTAAAAGGGCGTGCAATTTGGGGCGAATTGGTTCCCTTTGGAAAAGTTTGGCGAACCGGCGCTAATGAAGTAACCTCTATCACGTTTGATGATGCAGTAAAAATTAATGGGAATGAACTCCCCGCCGGTACATACGGAATTCATACCATCCCCAATCAAAATGAATGGGAAATAATTTTCAGCAAGGATACTAAAGTTGACGGCGGTTCGGGTTATGACGAGGCAAAAGATGCGCTGCGTATAAAAGTTACTCCTGATCCAAATCCATTTACTGAAAGAATGACTTTCACTTTCTCGGAAATGACTGAGAATTCAACGAAGGTAAATCTTAACTGGGAAAAACTAAAAGTGTCATTCAATATTGAAGTTGAAACTCAGAAACTGACTCTTGATAAAGCAAGAAATTCCTTTAAGTCGGGTGAACTTATGGCGGCGGCAAGCTACTGCCTCCAAAATAATATCAATCTTGATGAAGGCTATAAATGGATTCAAGCTTCAACAATGATTAATGAAAATTATTTCAGCACAAGATTGCTTGCACAATATCTTGCAAAGATGGATAAGAAAAGTGAGGCGATTGCCACAATGGAAAAAGCTATCGAGATGGGAAGCAAAATGCCCGACCCTCCTTTTGATTTTGAAGCTATGAAAAAAATGCTTGAAGATTGGAAGAAGTAAGTTCTTAAACGACAGAACTAAAAGTTCTGAAAATTAAGGAGGCTGTTCAAAAGTCTATTTTTATTACCCTGTTCTTTCCAAGGGGATATTTTAAGTTCAAGCGCCATACAAAGATGACTTGAAAATCAAAATTAATGATTCTGATTAAAATTCAATGGAATGGTAATTCCAACACTTATGAACAGCCTTATCTTTTTTTTATATCACAACGTGGAATTTTTTGTTCACTAATTTTAATATTGAACTGCATTAATCAGGTAATTAAATAAGTTCCTGCAATGCTTTCTTCACATTTAGGTTGAACTAATATTTCAAAATTAAAAATTCCGATATGGTTCAAAATGAAGTTGATTGATTCATTAAAAATTTTCTCGATTTTATTATTGACCACCTGTATAAATTTATTTTCACAGGATACAACTTCAGTAGCTGTTATTTACAATATCAACTCACAGGTGAGCACTGAAATTGCAAATTATTACGCTTCCAAAAGAAATATCCCCTCCTTTTATTTGCTTGGTATTAACTGTGTCACTGATGAAGTAATTGATAGAGATTACTACAATCAGTATATCCGAGATGTTGTTCGATATCAAATTGAAAGCCGAGGACTAAAAAATAAAATAAGATATTTAGTGACGACAAAAGGAATGCCTCTAAAAATAAAATCCACCCCGGACCAATGTCAAACCGTTCAACCTGGCGGAGGTTCAATCGAATCTTTTCTTTGTTTACTATTTGATGATCTTGACGATTACTGCGGGGGTTTGGTCGAAAATCTTTATTATAAAGATAATGCTGTTTTTAATAGCTTCGAATTTGATTATAAAAAATATTGCCCTGATACGATGACTGCTAAAATTTCTTACCTATCTAGTCGTCTGGATGCATATACAATTGAAGATGTAAAATCAATGATTGACCGGGGACTGAGCGTTGACCTTAGTTTGACTGGAAAGATTATTTTAGATCGCGACCCTTCTATTAGTTATGATCGAATGATAGAAGCAAATAATAATCTCACAAATCTTGGATACGCTTCAAATTTAGTTTTTGATAATTCGAGCCTAAATATTACTTCTGTTGGTTCGAATCAAAAAGCAATTGGTTATTGCGGTAATGGCAGTCACGCTTCTGTAAATCCCTTCATGGGGTGGGACCCATCTATTGGATATTTGGGTGGTGCAAACTTTTTATGGGAGAACGGCGCTGCATTTTCGACTTATGAAAGCTTCAACGCCAATAGTTTTTACTACCAGGATAATGGATGCGATTTCGGTGGAGGAAATGGGCAATTACTCGGGCACGTTGCACGTCAAAATTTAATCGCAGATTTTATTCAGGATGGAGGAACTGTTGCTGTTGGCAATGTTTATGAACCTTCAGCTCATAATATTTTAGATGAATCAATCTTTTTTGCCCGATATCTCGAAGGGCATTATTTTATTGATGCAGCTTATATGTCTTTACCTTTGCTTAGATTTCAAAATGTTGTCATTGGCGACCCACTTTGTTTAATAAGCAATAAAATTCATGGCAATGGAGAAATTGTAATTAACGAAGATTTTGAGCTTCTTCAGAACTATCCGAATCCATTTACCAACGTTACCACCATCAATATCTATCTGAAATTTGCAGGAAATGTTAGAATTCAAATAATAAATACTCTTGGCGAGTTGGTGGGCGAGTTGGTAAATAGCTTAATGACTTCTGGAAATCACCAAATAACTTTTGCCCCAAAAAATCTGGCATCGGGCACATATCTTTGCGCACTCATATTTGATGGCAGGATAAAATCGATAAAAATTACTCTGTTGAAATAGTTTTAAATCCCGGTTGAATCAACTTTGACCAAAATACTTAAAAAGTCAGATATTTATGAATTCCCGCTACTACTTTAGATTGAATTTTGATCGTTGATGTCTTACTCTGTTAAGCCTATCTTTGAGTATTAAAAATAAGAATTAAAATATCTGAGGTATTTATTGAATAAAATATTAAAGTTGTTCCTATCCGCACTATTGATTGCATTTGTTGGATTCACGATTGTCAAAAGTGATAATAATATCAAGATAGAAGAAGAATATAGCCAGGATTCAATTAACGCGGATGAAGAAACAAATTTAGTTAATACTACTATGGTAGATTTTATTCCTAGGGGTGAAATGAAAGCGTCATGGTACGGACCTAAATTTCACGGTAAATCTACCGCCAATGGTGAAATTTATGATCAGATGGCATTTACTGCCGCACATAAAAGCTTAAAATTCGGCACTTTATTGAGATTAACAAACTTAAAAAATGGAAAATCAGTAGTAGTAAGAATTAATGATAGAGGACCATACATTCATGGCAGAGACCTTGATCTATCCAAAGCTGCGGCCGAATCTTTAGAAATGGTGAACCGCGGAGTTATAAAAATTAAAGTGGAAGAAATAAGAATAAAAGGCTTGAGCAATCCGGTCGTTGCGGTTAATTAAATAAGTTTTCTTTATTGAAAAATAGCCCGTTTATTCGGGCTATTTCTATTTTAAAACTTAATTTTCCGGGGATGAATTAGTTATAACCCGAAAAAGTAGATTTATTCATCATTCCATCTTCATATCACGAGTCATTAAATCAAGCGTAGCTTTTATTGGGTCTTTATCTTCGAACAAGATTCTATACACTTCGGTTGTAATGGGAGTTTCAACATTGTATTTTTTTGCCAGTTCAGAAGCTGACTTACTAGTTTGAACACCTTCTGCAACCATCTCCATGTTCATTAAAATATCTTTCAATTTTTTGCCGGCGCCAATTTGCTCTCCAACAAAACGGTTTCGGCTGTGTCTGCTCATACAGGTGACGATTAAATCACCCATTCCCGACAAACCTGCAAAAGTTTCAGCAAGTGCTCCCATTGCAAGACCCAAACGGGAAATCTCTGCAACGCCACGAGTCATTATTGCTGCTTTTGTATTATCTCCATATTTCGCTCCATCAATAATCCCAGCTCCGATTGCAATTACATTTTTAAATGAACCGCCAAGTTCAACTCCTAGAATGTCAGTTGATGAATAGACTCTGAAATATGGAGTCATAAAAGCTACTTGGATTAGTTTGGATGTTTCATGATTTTTTGACGCAGCAACGACTGCAGTGGGAATTTTCCGGCTGACTTCTTCAGCATGGCTGGGACCGGAAAGCACCGCAATTTGGTTCTCATCCAATTCTGCAATTTCATCTTTAAGCATTTGAGACATTGTCATAAGTGAGTTGTTCTCAATTCCTTTTGCAACGCTCAGCAAAATTGTATTTTTAATTTCACTAAAATCAATTTGATGAATAACACTTCTCAAAAATTGAGAAGGAACGGCAAGTACAAGTACCTGTTTTTTATTTACCGCTTCGCTAAGGTTATGTGTAATTATTATTTCTGATGGGATTTGAATACCGGGCAGATAAATTTGGTTAGTTCTATTTTTACTAAGGAGTTTTGCGTAGCTGCTTTTATATTCCCATAGAGTAACTTCATGCCCATTATTATGCAGAAGTATTGCCAGCGTTGTTCCCCAGCCACCAGCACCAAGGACAGAGATTTTCATTATTATTAAGATTTAACTTTTTTTGGAGAAGCTAAGTTTGTTTTCGTTCCCATTTAAAATACGGACAATGTTTTTTCTATGATTAAAAATCACAAAAAGAGATACAAAAACTACAAATGGCAATAGAGTATCATAACCTTGTATATCAACATTGAAAATATTTTCGCGAATTATTAATGCAAGCGGAACGGCAACAGCTCCCAAAATCGAACCAAGAGAAACATATTTAGAAATAGATACTACTACTATAAAAACGCCCACAGCAATTAACATATCAACAGTAACTATCATCAAAAGCATACCTAATGCAGTTGCAATTCCTTTACCTCCCTTGAATCCTGCAAAAACAGTCCATACATGTCCGATAACAGCGGCAATGCCAGCTATAATCTGAACCAATGTAAAATCATCAAAAGGTGTAGCATTTTCAAATGGAAAGTTGCCATAATGAAGTCTTGCTATAACGATTACAGAAATAACACCTTTAAGAACATCAAGAAATATGACAAAGACTCCATGCTTCCATCCCAAAACTCTCATTACGTTTGTTCCCCCAGCATTGCCGCTGCCGTGCTCACGTATGTCAATTCCTTTAACAGCTTTGCTGACTATTATGCTTGTAGGAATAGAACCGACGAGATATGAAAGAATGATGATTGCTGCAAGTAAAAACATATTTAAACCTTAAAATTTGATCAAAAACTAATCAGATTATCGCTAATATCCAAAAGTTTTTTAATGATTAACTATTTCTAAAAAAGAATAATATTGAGTTAGATACTTCATCCAGCCCATAGATTCAAATTTAGTTTAATTCATTAAATGTGAAAGTGTTGTTTTAATTTAAAAAATCATTGCCTATATTTGAAAATAAAAAAAGGAATTAAATAATGGCAAAACAACAATCATTTGCTGATAAAGCAAAATCAAAAAAGAAACAAGATGGAGTCAACATTAAAGTGATTAAGACTGTCAAGACCGAAAAAGGTACATTCAAATTTCATGAACGTTTTGTACGTCTTGATGATGTCTCCAAAGTTTCGGAGATAAAATAATTTGAAGAAGCGGTGATTGACCGCTTTTTCTTTTTATAGTAGAAATTCATTCCTGCTCGAACAATTCAAGACTAACTGAACCCTCCAGGCGGAGTAGCTTTTCTTTCACTTCCAATCCTCCTGAATAACCTGTCAATTTTCCATTCTTACCAATTACTCTATGACATGGGATAACGATCGGTAATGGATTTAAACCCACTGTTCGCCCAACTGCTCGAAGCGTGTTTTTACCGCCGACTTTTTCTGCAATATGCTCGTAACTTTTTGTTTCACCCCACTTAATTTTAAGAATCTCATTCCAGACCTTTAATTGAAATTCTGTACCTTGAATATCAATAGAGACATCAAACTTTTTTCTTTTGCTTTCAAAGTATTCTTCTAATTGAACGAAGATATCAAAAGTGTATGGATCATCGTTCCTGAGCTTTGTGGCATTTTTATAATTTGAAATTAGCTGCTTATTATTGATAACAATTTTTCGCAATCCTATCGGCGAGCTGATAATATCAAATCTGATTTTACCGATTACAGCCGATGAGATAAAAATATTTTCAAGGTTGTTCATTTAGCAACGACAGAAAGACTATTGTCTGATTTAATTAAATTTTTACCCGGGAACAACTTCAATTGCCGGATCAACATCTCGCTTCAGCAAACCTTCAATTGCGTTAAGTGTGCTGCTGATCGAACTCGGACAGCTTCCACATGCGCCTTGATATCTAATTGTAACCGTGAACCCTTCGACACTGAGAACCTCAAGCCCGCCGCCATCACCGGCAAGGGCAGGGCGAACCCGCTGATCTAAAATCTGATTGATCTGTTTTAAAAGAGCGTCCGTGTTTGCATCAAAGGTAATTTCTTTTTCAGCCGGAATAAGATTTTTGTTAAAAGATTTTAAAAAATTTATAAACGGTTTCTGAATTTGTCCCCAGCTTACATCTTTATTTTTTTCGATGGTGACAAACTTATCCATATAAAAAACTGACTCTACACCTGTAATCTGAAAAATACCATTTGCAAATGGATCTTCAGCAGCCGATTCGGCAGTGGAGTATTGTCTTTTTTCATGATGAAGTAATTTCTCACTCAATATAAATTTTAATGCTTGTGGGTTTGGTGTTAGATCAACATCTTGTACTATCAACATTATTATTCAACTCCTATTTTTTTTCAAAATTAACTTAAGCAATTTAAAACTTCAAGTCGAATGTTTTTATATGAATTTTAGGTGTGTTTGATGAAAAAGGTTTCCTCTGCTAGCTGATCGATAAGACTGCTTTATAATTAGTAACTGTTCTTATAATATAATTTGTTGGTTTATGGTTGAATTACCTAATTGCTCAATTCTCTAAATGCTGAATCGCTAAATAGCTGGGTCCATTTATTCTCCTCCCGAAATAAATCCGGGAGGAGGGAATAGGGGATTGATTGATTCTTTATTATTTCAGCAGCAGAAGTTTCCTAGACGAAACAAAATTCCCTGCTTCTAATCTGTAAATGTATGTACCGGAAGCAAGCTGCGATGCGTCAAACTGAACTTCGTAATAGCCAGGCTGTTTTTGTTCATTCACTAATGTTGTTACTTCATTTCCGAGAATGTCGAAAATCTTTAATCTAACGGAAACATCCCGTCCAACACCTGTTTCAGGAATGGAATATTTAATTGTGGTAACAGGGTTGAAAGGATTCGGAAAATTTTGATAAAGCGCATAATCCTTCGGCGCAGTTATTTCAGTTTCAATTTCTCTGCTGTATGATGCTTTGCCGTCAAAATCAATTTGCTTTAACCGGTAATTATAACTGCCCACCTTCAAATTTTTATCGGAAAAAGAGTATGAACTCGGTTCGGTAGTAGTTCCTTTTCCTTTGATAAAAGAAACTTGTTCCCAATTGCTTCCCCCTTTCAATTTTCTTTCGATGGAAAAACCAGAGTTGTTTATCTCGGTAGCAGTTTTCCAATTTAAAGTAACTTGATTTCCTGAAACATCAGCAGAAAGTGAGGTTAATTCAACAGGTATTTCGTTAGTAATAGTCATTGTAACTGGAACAGTTACCGTAGGATTATTAGGATCGTTGCTGTTTATTACCATATCCATTGAATAATCACCAAGTGGAAAATCCTCTGAAACAAACATAAGTTCAACCGCCACGTTTCCACCGTTATAAATAGTACCTGAAGTTATTCCTGTCGAAAGCCAATCGGGATCAGCAGAGATTAGAACTGCAAGTGAATTGTGAACATAAGTTGCATTGTTAGCTACTTGCAGACCATCTGTTCCGGTTTCATTTTCAATTCCTATTGTAGCGGAATTAAGTGTACCGGATAGATTATTATAGTAGAAATAAATCTTTCCATTTTGTTTTATAACTAATTGAAAAGTGTATGAGCCTGTTGTCGGGTAATGCTGCCAGTTAGTGTATTGAACACTAAACTGATCTGCGTCGGCTTTGTAATGCACTGTGCCTTGATTGCTTCCATCAAGATCATCCCAGAAAGGACAGATAATTTTATTAGGAAGATTTGATGAAGGGATGGGGTCATTATCATAGTATAAATCTGAGATTGATCCGAAAGAAACAAAACCGTTTGTATGAACATAAATCTGATTGTACGCAACGCCATAAAATTCAAAACTGAATGGGAGTGTTATTGGACCCGCATAACCATCATCAAGGCTTCCGCCCCAGCTTGTAATTTGCGTTCCGGTTGATGAAATATCATTCCATAAATATTCGGGACCGTTTGGATCATCAGAATCAATCCACTTGTAACCAAAGTTATCAGGACCGCCGCTGCCATCAATGCTGACACCGTTAAAAGTTTGCGGCTCATCTTTCGATCCGTGATTTTCTAAATTATTTTTTTGAATACTGAATGGAATGACTCTCATCTGCAAAACATTTCCGGGGAATGAATTATTTTCAAGAGAAATATTGAAATCAAGTGTCGATGGATTTAACGAAGTATTAGAAATGAAAACCGTGTCAACATCTGAAGACAGTGGAAGAACATCTTTGTGAATAGAATCCGGGGTCACAGAAATTTCAGGAACATCAAGTGTGGTTGTGTTTGGTGAGTTTGAAACATCGGACCAATTGTACCAGAAATCTCTTGAACGAATCGCAAAATAATATTGAGAATTAAAATCCAATCCGTTAATTGTAAGGATTTCGGGAGTGCCGGCTGGTGAAGGGTTCCCGGGAAAAGGATAGGGGGTGGCTGAATTAAAAGTGTTTGTATCAGTAATTGCTGAATTTGAATAACGTACATCATAAACTTTCACTCCGCCGAAAGAAGTATCGGACGGTGCCGTCCAGCTAAGAGTAACATTATTTGAAGTAACATCAATAACTTCAAGATCAGTAATTGTAGAAGGTGGAATAGAATCAGGATCACCAATAGTCGGGTCCCATCCATCCAGTACTAATGCGCCGGTATTATCAGGATCGAGCCAGTCTTTTAGCCGCGTGGAAGGGGTTGTGCCATTATTCCATGACATCGAGAATTTTCCATATTGATCTGACTTATCGGAAGCAGTGCAAGAAGAAGGACCGCCGTGCAACTGTCCTACAATTCTATGATTCTGATCATAAATTGGTGAGCCGGAAGAACCGGGTTCTGTAACTCCCAAAGAACCATCAGGCTGCCAGCGAACTCTCCAGTGAGAATTTGGCGGTGTTCCGCTCCACGTATCGTTTTCAAAAGGCTGAAGAGAAATTGAGATTTTTTTAATATCGCCCGAAGGATGGTGGATACCTGCGCCGGAAGTTGCGGGCTCATCTATTGCGCTCCAGCCGGCATAGTGAACATAATAAGTATCAGGCACAGCTTCATTTAGAAGTAATAATCCGAAATCCGAATCAGAATTATTTGCTTTAAGTGTTGTGCCCTGCACGGTATAGTTTAATGGTCCATCAATGTTATTGCAGTTCGGACTTTCATAATTGAACATGATAATCCAATCATCACTTCCGCCAAGACAGTGATTTGCAGTAAGAAAATATGGGGTGAGATCAACCCTGACATTATTAACCAAACTGCCGGAACATAATCTGAAACCCCCACCTGTTAAAATGATAGCAGCGGCTCTTTTTTCATTCTGCCAGAGATCACCTTCGGGGCAATTAACATTGATATTGCAAGAACCAGACTCGCCAAAATCATCACTTTGCTTTAAATGATTAAAAATATCCTTATAACCATGAACAACTCGCGAGATACTGATTATGCCGGGTGATTCAACAACCGCTGGTTCAAAATATTCGAGGGTAACTTCATCGCCTCGAGTTAAACCAGTAGCAAATTTTCCATTCTCCTTATTATTTGATTTGGTAAATCCGCCGATTACTTCCTTTCTTTCTTTATTATAAAGATAAAGTACAGCCCCTTCCGGAAGCCAGAAATCATCATACATTAAATTGAGTGTGCTTGCATCGGAGGAAATGATTCTTAATCTCCAAAGTTTGGAACCATCAGGCAATATTTCCCAAGATCCCGAATTCTGAAGATTAAAATTAACGTCTATTGGTGCACCGAACCTGAATGGAATGCCTTTATCTTTTTCCAGTTCATCCTCGGCTAATAGTGCTTGTAAATCAACGGCAGGCATAACTTTGGTTTCAAAAAAGCCATTGATGGAGTGAGTAAAACTGTACGGTTCTCCTCCTATTCCAACCTGCGATAGAATGGGGGTGGTAAGAATCAAAATAAAGAACAAGACTAAAGACAGTAACTGCTTTTTCATGATTTATCCCTTTTGTTAATAATTTGATCGAACAAAAATAATTGACTAAAAAATTAAATTCCTTTTGTTTCGCCTTTTATCATTTGCCAAATAGTTAATAAAATAATCTGAACATCAAGCCAGAACGACCAGTTTTCAATGTACCACAAATCATTTTCGATTCTTTTTATTGTTCGTTTTTTATTTTCTTCAAAATCAGGTACATCACCGCGAAGCCCGTTTATCTGTGCCCATCCTGTTATCCCGGGTTTCACCCAGCTTCTTATTTTTAACTCATTAACCATGTCCTTATAAATTTCATTGAAGGGAATTGAATGCGGACGAGGACCAACCACTGACATTTCACCTTTTAAAACATTGATAAATTGAGGAAGCTCATCAATGTTTGAACGCCGCAGAAATCTGCCAAGTTTTGTAATACGGGGATCATTTTCAACAACAGGCACAAACTCATCTTCTTTGGATGCAACCATTGTTCGGTACTTCATACAATTAAATAGTTTATTCTGAACTCCGTATCTTTTTTGAAAGAAAAAAACCGGTCCGCGGTTATAGATTAAATTTAAGATCGCAATTAACGGTGTTAACCAGGAAAGAATGAACACAATTGAAATGCTTGAAATAACTATGTCAGCTGAGCGTTTTAGAAATCTCCAATGAAATTCAGATAAAGGTTCTTCCCTAACCGCAATAAGCGGAATATTTCCAAACATACTAATTTGAAATTTTTTCGACACGAACTTAAAGTAATCAGGGATGATATAAATTCTTGCCGCATGTTTGTTGCAGGCTGCAATAATGGATTCAAGCTTTGTATAGGCAGCAAGTGGCAGCGCTACAACTACCAATTCTATATCGGTGGTGGATAAAATTTTTTCAAGATCATCCACACTGCCAAGTATCTTAATTACATCTTTCTTTTTATCGCTGTCATCTAAAAAACCAATTACATTGTAACCAAGGTCGGTTCTTTCGATTATCCTTTTTGAAAAATTTACCCCAACCTCTTCTGCCCCAAGTATTAAAAGATTTTTTAGTTGTTTCTCTCTTCTGCGCTTGAAGACTAATAAATATTTAAGTGAAACTATGCGAAGGCTTACCGCAGCAGCCGTCAGCGAAGTAAAAATCAAGATGAAGTTTCGAGTGAATAAATCCTCTTTTGTTAAAAATATGAATAACACTGAAGCAGCAGATAGTGCCAAAGATATTTTGAAGATGCTTATAATCTGAAATGAATAATACCGGGTGGTAAATTCATCATAAAAATTAATTACGTTTGAAAAAAAGTACCACAAAAAATTTAGCACAGCAAGCAGAATGAACATGTAGGTTCGTACAATTAGTATCTCAAAAGATTGAGCAATCACAGCAGCAGTAATGAATGATAAGTTGATGATTGTCAGATCAAGAAAAAGTCTGAGATAATAATATGATTTTCTATTAGTTAACATTATTTACTGCGAAATTCATTGAACAACCTGTATTTCTCCTCAACAAAATTCAGAATATTCTGTTCAAATATTTTTCTATCGAATTGCTTTGCGTATTGATTAAGTTTTGCCGGATCGAATGAATCAATCTCACTTACAAATCTTTTTACAGCAGAAATAATTGAAGCAGCATTCTGTTCATCGAATAAAATTCCGGTTTGTCCATCAATCACAGTTTCACCTGTTCCGCCCTTGCTGAATGCAATTACAGGTGTTCCGCAAGACATTGCCTCAATCACAGAAATACCAAAATCTTCCTCCGCTGCAAATACAAATGCTTTAGCTTTCTGCAGATATTTTTTTAAATCTTCAGTTTTTTGGTATCCGACCAGTTCAACATTTTTTCCTGATTTAGATTTTATTTTTTGTTGTTCGGAACCTTCACCGATTATAATTAATTTTTTATCGGGCATTTGTGAAAATGCTTCGGCAATTAAGTCAACTCTTTTATAAGGGACGAATCTTGCAGCAGTCAAATAGTATTCGTCTTTAAAATCTTCAACTGGAAATAAATCTGTATCAACAGGTGGGTAGATTACCTCGGCATCTCTGCGGTACAATTTATTTATTCTTCGTGCTATGTATTTTGAATTTGCGATAAAATAATCCGGGCGAAGTGACGAAGTTATATCCCAATTTCTGATATAATGAAGAATTGATTTTACAACCATACTTTTCAGGCCGTGCGAAAGTCCGGCTTCATTCAAATATTGATGGGTTAAATCCCAAGCATAACGAATTGGGGTGTGACAATAACATATATGCAACTGGTTCGAGTTTGTTAGCACCCCCTTTGCAACAGCATGCGAGCTTGATATTATCAATTCATAATCATTCAAATCAAATTGTTCAACAGCAAGCGGAAACAAAGGTAAATAATTGCGGTGCTTCTTTTTTGCAAAGGGAAGATTCTGAATGAATGATGTAACAGTATGCTTATCATTTAAAATAATTTTTCTTTCGCTGTCATTTAGAAAATCAACAAGAGCGAACACAGGCGCATCGTTCCAGATATTTACAAACGATTCAACGCACCGCTCGGAGCCGCCATAATTAACAAGCCACTCGTGAATGATTGCTGTTTTCAAATTCTAAGTCCTGTTAATTTCTTCATAAAGGTTTTTTGTTTTTTCAAGCATACTTCCCAACGAGTATTTTTCAATAGTAAGGTTTCTTGCGTTTGTTGAAAACTTTCGCCAAAGATTTAGATCATCTGAAAGTTTAGTTAAATAATTTGCTGCCATTTGAGGCTCTGTTAAATTAAATAAAAATCCATTAACTTGATTTATCACGATATCTCGATTGCCTGTAACATTAGTGGCAATACATGGAAGACCAATCGCCATCGCTTCAAGCATTCCAAGCGGTAGCCCCTCCCATCTTGAAGTTGAAACATAACAAAATGATTTGTTTAAAATTTCCTCTGGATTCGACAGATTTCCGGTAAACTCTACGTAAGAGCTGAGTTTCTTTTCTTTTAATTTTATTTTGATAGAATATTCTTCTGGTCCCTTGCCAATAAAAATAAACTTAAATTGGTCAGGTGAATTAGTTTTTGCGAGATGATCTAAAATATTAATAACAAGAGAAGAATTTTTTGCGTAATCAAATCGTGTGATGGAGGTTATAAGTAGTGGTTTAGTATAAAAAACATTTTCGTTAATCGAAACATCAGGAATTGCAACGCCATTCTCAATTACGTGTAATTTATTTTTATCAGCAAATTTATTTTTGAGTACTGACTCATATTCGCTTTGTGAAACTGAAACAAAAGCATTGGTTCTTTTCTTTAAAAATCTTTCTATAATTTTATAAACAGTTTTTGACAATCCGTTGTATTGATTAATATGAACACCATGGAAAGTATGTATGCACTTTGTGTTAGTAAGCCCTGCTAATATTCTGCTATAAATCCCGGCGCCTTTTCCATGTGAATGAATTATTTGAATATCATTTTTTAAAATGAAAGACTTTATTCTGCTTAGATCAGAAAAAGTGAATTTTCGATGTGGAATGCTAATCATTTTTTGAAGAAGCACGTTGTTCTGATATTTTTCAAAATATGGCTCTTCAAAAGGGCAGGCGACAAAAAAATCAAAATCATTTTTTAATCCTGAAAGAAGTCTAAATACGTGTTCCGGTCCCCCACCATAATCAGCCCGTGATGTTACTAACAGTATTTTGATTTTTTGTCCGGTCATTCTTTATCGTCTGAAAAAAGTAATTAGAGTATAAACAATGTAAAGTTTGAAATGAATCACATTTCTAATGAAAGAAAGAATAATACCTTTCTGTCTAATCTTTTTGTACTCGGGAAGAGTAATCATTCTTTTTTTAGAAAGATAGTTTAACCTTTTTTTATGCGTTTCCCAATCAACAGAAAACTGTGTAGAATGAATTCTATATTTAACAAAAAGAGCAGGCAGAAAAACAAAATCATTTATTTCTGAAAGTCTAATCCACAAATCATAATCTTCAATTTGTAATAGTGGGTCCTCATCGAATCCATTCACATCTAAAAGATTATCTTTTCTTACTATAACAGAGGATAGTGGAATTGTGTTACCAATTTTTAGCAGGTCATTTCTATTTTTTGCTGCCCTAAATGGAAGGGGAAGAAGTTCATATTGCGCTGAGAATAAAGATACAGCGCCAAAAGTTATGCTCATCGAATAAATAAAAGCTGCTGAAGGGCTCTCAATAAGTCTTTTTAATTGATTGGCGATTTTCCTTTTATGCCACAAATCATCGCTGTCAAGAAACGCAATAAATTCGCCATTTGCTTTATGAATGCCAAAATTTCTCGGCACTGATGGTCGTCCGGCAGGGGGGATGGAAAAATATTTTATTCGATTATCTTTTTCAGAAAGTTGTTTTACTATTTCTAATGTTCTATCGGTTGAGCCATCATCAACTACAATTATCTCAAGATTTTTGTATGTCTGATTCAAAGCAGAAGTGATTGTCTGCTCTATGTATTTTTCGGAATTGAAAGCGGGAATAATTACTGAAACTAAAGGAAAATTATTTTTCAAAATTCATTAAATTTTTGTCAGTTCAAAAATAGCACAGCCAAAGTTGCAATTGAAGCTGTTTTTAATATCCTCTTCCTTCAATTGAATATCAGTATGAAGAACATCTGCGTCATCAATGTAGGCAAATGAATCTATTTTATATTTTGGTTCAATCATTTTCAATAAATAGGAAAGAGAAAATACTCTGTGAGCGTCAAACTCAATTCTTTGTTTACCAATTGGTGTGGAGAAATAAAACTTCCCCCCTCTCTTTAGCAGTTTATTAATATTATTGAATCCTTTGATATGACCATTTACATCAATCGGGTCATTATAACGACCTAATCCAAAATGCTCAATTACATGCAGACAGGAAACTGAATCACAGTAATCAATTAAGCTGAAATTTTCTGACATTAAATCAGCTTGAACAAATTTTACATTAAAAATATTAACTGAAAGATTTCGAATGTCAAACACTTCAACTTCGCGGAAGGCTGCAAGGTGAGCAACAAATCCATCTAATCTTGAACCAATATCAATCTGCTTTTGCGGATTATTTTTCCAAATCTTATTAGCCACATAAATATCCTGATGAAAATAATGTCCGAGCAGAGAGCCGGCATAATCATAACGATCGTCAGGACAGGGGTAAAAATTTGTAATCTCAAACTCGGAATTTTCTTTAGACAACAGTTTTTTAAATTTTCGATAGTCCCTGAAAAACGAGGGTATTCCTTTTAAGGAGTAATAAAATTTTTTGGGAGTGAATCCGAAAGTTTTAAAGTAAAAATTTATTTTTTGAATGAAGTTCATTTTAAAACTGTATCGACAATTCTTTTAATATAGTTTTGGGCGCTGTGTTCGGCGAGTGATCGCTTATATCCATTCTCAGCAATGCTTTTGATGTAATCATCATTTTTTAGAAATAATTTAATCATTCGCGGTAGTTGTGCCGGATCTTCGTAAACAGTAATTTCTTTATCAATTTCATAAACTAAATTTAATCCGGGAACAAAGTAGCTTAGTTGAAATCCACCGCAGGCATTTATTTCGAAATGCCGCCCCTTGATCATCTCCTTGTTTTTTTTCAAGCGTAAAGTTTTCTTAACTGCTTTTATCGAGCGCAAGGAGTAAAATAAAAAACGATAGTCACGCGAAAGATCATTTGACAGGTTGAGATTAATTTTTGATTGATTAAAAATCATTACCATTTGTTCTTGCGAAATCCATCCGCCCTTATTGCCCCATCCTCTACCAAATACATTTACGTTGATCCCATTTTTTTTCAGCAGATGGATTATCCATTCTCTGTATCCGCTGTATCCGCCGACGAAGGACACATCGTATATTTTTTCTACATTTAATTTTTTATAAATATTTTCATTATATCCGAATGGGCAGTGAATAACATTTTTTATACCCTCGGAATGATAACTCATTAGCGAATAGTAATCCGAAGTTGTAAAGTAGTCAAAATGTTTTATCCAGTGTCTCACAAAATCCTGACGCCACGGATCGTCAAAAAAATACGCAACAGTTTTGGTGCAACTGCGAATTTCATCAAGCACTGATTCATCAAATTCATCTTCGAAAAGACAAAAGATAGATATATCAGGTTTTTCAGTCTTAATTAATTCTTTTAACTTTTTGTTCATCGCTGCTTTGCCGTTACGATTGAATTCAGCAAAGAAATCAAACGATAAAACATTGTTTTCTCCTGCAACATCGCAAAGTGGAAGATGAACATTATAATATTCATAGGAGTATCCGCGCTGCTCAACTCCATAATCATATTTCATCATTACTGTAAGTATTTTCATTCGAATATTAAAGGTGGTGTTCGGAAATAATTTTTTTATTGATGAAACTTATATGAAGCAGATATAATAAACCAGTGATCAGGATTGTGTAAGCAATTCCGTTTATCCCGAATGCTTTTATAAAAATGAAATTAAAAACAATTGAGAAAACGCCAATCAAAATTTTGGGCAGTAAATATTTTTGCGGAAGGTTTAGAGCCATTCCAAGATATGCCTGTGCCTGTCCGGTTAAATAAAGTCCTGTCCCCAAACATAAAAATGGAAGGAGCTGCCAATAGCCGGAATAGCTTTTACTGCTTATCAGTTCAATAAATGTTTTACCAATGAAAAAAGTAATTGCAGCAGAAAAAATAGATAGGATAAAAACGACAAAAGTTATCAGACTGATATACCTAAAGCCTGCTTTAATTTTTGTCTTGTCTGTTATATCAGAATAATGTTGAAAAATTATGGGGGTGGCGAACTCAGCAATCATATTGTTTGGTATTGCAACTAAAGCATTAACGATCGACATCATAATTGCATAAACTCCGACATCTGAAACAGACAGCAAGCCGCTGATAATCCATCGCTCGCTATTTGATTGAAGCCAGCCGCTGATTCCCCAAATTAAAAATGGAATAATGTAGGCGAATGTAGTTCTTCTCATTTCATTTTTTCCATTTGTTAAATTTTCTGATGAAGATTTTTTTTCTTCCGGTAAAAATTTTCTGAATAAAATCATCTTCAAAATTCCGAAGACAATGGAAGTAAATAACAAAAGAGAAATGACTTCAACAAGTAATAATCTTTTCTGATTAAGAAGAACGAGCAGAAGAATGACTTGAAGGATTTTCTCGAGTGTCTGAATTATAGCATTTTCTTTCCTTTTCCTCAATAAGTTTAAAAGCGAATTAAAAGTTTCACTTATCTTCGAGATGATGACAAAAGCACTTGCAGCAAGAACAAATAAAAACGAAAAAGGAATCGCAATAAAATCTTTTAAAAGTCCAATTGCAATTGCAATTAAAATAAAAACGAAAAATGAAATTAAAAGGATGTTGATCAGCAGAGAAGAGTAAACCTTCGCTAATCCTTTTGCGGAATAAACATAATAAAACCTTATAAACCCCTGCTGAAGCGGGCCATAAAAAATTAATCCGAGTAAAGCAGCGAAAGTTATAATCAAAGCATAATTGCCGTAGCTTTCAGTCCCCATCCGCGAAAGGATTTTAATTATCGCAAAACCAAGAATCAGATTCAGTGTTTGTCCGGCAATAACCCACAGAATTTCCGAAACAGGTAAATCATTTCTTTTTTGTTTGAAGAGAAAAATAATATCGTTGAATAAAAACATTTTTAAGTGAAGTTGCGAGAAATGGTTTAGCTTTTTCTTAAAGCTTCGAGCGCTCTTCCATATTTTCCTTCAGCGCTTGATGCAAGAGCATTTTTTAATAAAATTACATTCGGCTCATCAGAGATTTCTTCCTTTTTCAGTAAATCTAATTTTTCATTCATTGATTTTCCTTGAACGAAAAAAATATTAAATGCTTTTTTTAATGCCGTGATTTCAACACGGGTAAAATTTTTCCGCTTCAATCCCTCTACATTAATTGCTCTTTCACGTGCAGGGTTTCCCTCTACCGTAACGAAGGGGGGGACATCTCTGTTTATGCGGCTCATAAAACCCACAAAACAATTTTGCCCGATAGTTACAAATTGATGAATGCCGACCAGACCGCCGATATAAGCAAAATCATTTATTACAATATGACCGGCAAGCTGCGTGGAGTTAGCAATTATAATATTATTACCGAGTATGCAATCGTGAGCAATGTGTGTGTAGGCCATGATAAGATTATTATTGCCGATAATAGTTTTTCCATCATTTGCAATTGTACCTTGATGAATTGTTACGCATTCACGAATCGAATTGTTGTTACCAATAATGACCTGTGAGGCTTCACCTTTGTATTTCAAATCCTGACTGATGTTACCAACAACTGCGCCGGGATGAACTGTATTGCCCTCACCCATAGAAATTGGTCCATATAAAACTGCATGATCTTTAATTACACTTCTATCACCAATTATCACACTGCCTTTAATTACAGAAAAAGCTCCAACTTGAACATCTTTTCCAAGCTGAACTTCTCTATCAATAATAGCTGTAGGATGAATACTCATTTTTCTTCCGTGTTAATAATAGTTGTTAAAAAATTTAATGAGAATAATACCTATTCTTTTATTCAAAATATTTTCTAATTTCTTTTATGTCTGTGGTCAAACCAAGTACGATCATTAATTTTATTCGAGCTTTTTGTCCGTTCAAATATTCCGAAAATATAACTCCGAGATTGTGCAGATGTTTACCAGCGCCGGGATAACTATAAATGTCATCAGTTTCTCCAGCCGGGCAGCGGGAAGTTAATACGACCGGGATGCCCTTTTCAACTGCATATTTAATTCCTTCAAAAGCAGGGGGCGGAACATTACCAACGCCAAGAGCTTCAACTACAATTCCATCAGCTCCGCTGTCGGCAGAATACTTGAAAAACTTTTCATCCATTCCGGCATAGACAGTGAGAAGATCAACGTTAGTATTAATTTTTCTTGTTACAATTTTTTCTAGATGACGTGGCAGCCGGTTAAAAACCACCCTTCCATTCTGAACAAAACCGAGAGTACCAAAGTCCAAACTTTTGAAAGATTCAACCGAATCGGAAAATATTTTGGTTACTTCGCTAGCTGAATTTATTTCACCATTAAGGCAAACGAGCACGCCGAGTTTTTTTGAATTATCATTCAAGCAAATATGGATTGCATCAATCAGGTTTTGAGGACCATCCCAATCGGGGTCGGAGCTGTTTTTCATCGAACCAATAAGAACAATTGGTATCTCTGTTTTAACTGTAAGGTCGAGAAAGTAAGCTGTTTCCTCCAATGTGTCTGTTCCATGAGTGACAATAACTCCATCATAATTATTTGCTGCAAGTTGAGCAGATATTTTTTGAGATAAATCAAGCATAAGTTCGGGAGTGACATGCGGTCCGGGGTATTTCCCAAAATCAAAACAATGAATTTCGGCAAGTGATTTTGCAGAAGGAATCATGTTCATCAATTCTTCACCGGAAAATCGAGGGATAGCTCCACCGGTTTCTTTATCAATCATCATCGAAAAAGTTCCTCCGGTAAAAACAATAAGTATTTTCTTCATTAAGCCGATTTGTGTATTTATTGAAATAAAATTTGATGAGCAAAGTTATAAAATGATTTATACATTCAGGAAAATATTTTACCGCAAATTATTATTCCTCTTCTGTAATTATTTCAAAGCACTTTCGTACATTATTAACGGGAGATTTTGAAAAACAAAATTTCCCTTTGTTTACAGCTATATTTTCGGAGATGGAGAGGTGACCGGTATTATTGTTGCTGTAATTAATTCGTTATCTTGAAAGTGGAGTGCTATTATGGTTACGGGTAATTACCTCCCGTTTAATTTTCACTCCTTACTTTTCTTAAATGTGTTTTT
>DAOLIQ010000005.1:0-9741 GCA_035328465.1 Ignavibacteriaceae bacterium
ATCTGCGCCCGATTCGATTTTTCATTTTTATTCTAACCATTATTCTTTCCCTTTCGTACCAAACATTCTCGCAGCAATCAAAAATAACTTTCGAGCATGTAAATAGTGTCCCCAATATACCTTGCATTTTTCAAGATCAAACCGGTTATATATGGTGCGGAACATATTGGGGTATTCATAGATATGATCCATATTCTTTAAAATCTTATATCCCACGTGATGGTGATACAATCGGGCTTGCTAATGCAGTGATTACCGACATTCCCAATTTAGTGATAGAAGCTATTTACGGCGATAAAGAAGGAAACATTTGGGCTGGTCATTCGCAAGGACTGGAAAAATTAAATCCAGTAACAGGAATAGTTACACACTATAGACTAAACCCCAATACACCGCTCACCGATTGGAGTAACCATGTGTTATCTTTACTTGCAGATCAGGACGGTAATCTTTGGGTAGGCACAGGTAATGGATTGTACTTGCTCGAAAAAAATAAAACAGAATTCAAACGTATAACACACGACAGCACTGATCCCGGTAGCTTAATTCAAAATGCCGTAAATGCAATTTATGAAAGCAGAGATGGAACACTTTGGTTTGGTACAGGCGGTGGGCTTGACATGTTTGATAAAGAATCTAATAAATTCATCCATTATTGGAGTGATCCTGATTTTAAAGGATATACTTCAACACCAAATCCATATTGGATACTTTCAGTATTTGAAGATAGAGATGGAAAAATTTGGTTTGGAAGCTCCGAGTTAGTGGAATTCGATAGAAAATCTGGATCATACACAAGATATAAACACGATCCTAAAAACTCAGAAAGTATATCCGGCGAGATTATTGGAGCTATTTGCGAAGATTTAGACGGAAATTTATGGATCGCTACAGATGGTGTTGACATTTTTAACAAGCAAAATAAAAAATTTACTCATCTTAAGAATGATCCAAACGATCCGGGTAGTATCAGTGGCAATGAGGTTGCCCAAATTTTATGTGATAGATCAGGTACAATTTGGACTACCACCTATGGACGCGGGTTAAATAAAGTTACTCCGGGGAAGCAGAATGTCAAGGAATATCCTTTAACAAAATATGGTAATATTTCAGAAATTTGGAATCTAGCAGAGGATAATAGTGGTAAGATATGGATTGGTACTGAAAAAGGACTAATAAGTTTTGATCCGAAGAATGAAGCATTTAGAGAAGAACCACTAAAAACAAATATTGCAGGATTGATAATAGATAATACAGGTACACTCTGGATAAGCAGCCGTACAACAGGTAATCTTTTCTTTAAAAAGAAAGGAGAAGAAAAAATTAATCGATTTATTGATGCAAAAGGAAAAGTTTTTGAAGAAGGATTGTATTTTATGTGTAATGGCAGCAATGGAAATATTTGGCTTGGCACAAGCGATAACAGAATTTTGAAATTATATCCTGGTCAAAAAAAGGTTGAAGAAGTGGTGAAATTCGAAAATGGTTTTACTAATCTTTACGAAGATAAAACCGGCTTATTATGGATTGGTACCGATGTAGGCTTGATTTGTTATAACCCAGAAAATAAAACTTCCGTCAGGTTCTCAAATGATCCTAAAGATTCATTAACAATTGGTGGTAATGCAGTTGCTGATATTTGCGAAGATGGATTCGGGAATTTGTGGATTACAGCAAATAGTACTTTGAATAAGTTTGATAGGGAAATTCAAAAATGTGTCAATTGGGGTGGAAAAGATGGATTGCCAAAAGGAGGTTTTGAATTAGAAACGGATTCTCATGGAAACCTCTGGATTTTTACCGGTGAAGCGATTAGATATAATCCTGTTACCAGGGAGACTAAAGTATATACCGATCTTAAATTCGGTACCCACTATAGAATGAAAAATGGAGAATTCTATACAATAGAATCACTCTTATTCAGTAAAACTCAGTCGTTAATTCGGTTTAATCCTGATAGCCTTAGGAATAATGAATTCATTGCACCAATTGTTATCACTGATTTTAGATTATTTGAAAAATCTCATCCCTTCGGGAAAGAAATTCAACTGCCGTATAATGAAAACTATATCTCATTTGAATTTGCAGCTCTAAGTTTTATCCACCCTGAAAAAAATCAATATGCATATATGATGGAGGGAATTGACAAAGAATGGATACAATCAGGAACGAGGCGATATGCTTCATATCCTAATCTCGATCCAGGTACATATACATTCAGAGTGAAAGGTTCAAACAATGATGGATTATGGAATGAAGAAGGAACTTCGATAGCAATAATTATTTCACCACCGTGGTGGAAAACCTGGTGGGCTTATTCTACTTATGCTGCCATTTTCATTTTTGCCTTATATGGAATAAGAAGATATGAATTGAACAGAGCAGGATTAAAGAACAAGATAAAAATGGATGAAGCTGTTCTGAAAGAAAAAGAAGAGACAGATAAAATTAAATCACGATTCTTCGCGAATATTTCCCACGAATTCAGAACACCGCTTACACTGATTCTTGGTCCCGCGGAGAAGATTTTTTCAAATACATCTGATGATCATATAAAGGATGCTGATATAATCAGAAGAAATTCAAGACGCTTACTACAGCTTATTAATCAGCTTTTAGATCTCTCAAAACTTGAATCGGGTAAACTAAAGCTCGAAGCATCCAAAGGAAATATAGTATCATTTGTAAAAGGGGTAGCGTTATCATTCGAATCTCTTGCTGAATCCAAAGATATAGTTTTGAAATTACTTGCCGAGAAAGAATTTATCGAACTCTACTTCGATAAAGAAAAGATGATGAAAATACTAACGAACATTTTATCGAATGCATTCAAGTTTACACCGGAGGCAGGAAAGATTACCGTTTCGGTAAAATCAAATCCCCCTTTGTTAAAGGGGGAATTAAAAGGGGGTTCAGTGGAAATAAAAATAAGAGACACGGGTATTGGAATAGCTGAAGAAGAATTAACAAAATTGTTCGACAGATTTTACCAGGTTGATAACTCACAAACGCGAGAATACGAAGGAACAGGAATAGGGTTAGCACTTACAAAAGAATTAGTTGAATTTCATCACGGAAGCATCACAGTTGAAAGTGAAAAAGGTAGATGGACAGAGTTCACTTTGGAATTTCCACTTGGCAGAGATCATTTAAAAGATGAAGAAATAATTTCTGAAGGAACTGCAAAAAGTTTTGAGAAAATCGCGGAAACAAAAATTTTAATTGATTCTCAGTCTATTTCCAAGAAAGTTTTCACCGAATCAAAAATGAAAGAAATAATTTCCAATGGAAAGGAAGAGTTAGAAGAAGATAAAACCATAATTCTTGTTGTTGAAGATAATTATGATATGAGACAATATATTAGGGAATCACTCGATAGTAATTACCTGATTGAAGAAGCCGTGAATGGTGAACAAGGAGTAAGAAAAGCCGAAAAGATTATTCCTGACTTAATAATAAGCGATATGATGATGCCGAAGATGGATGGGAATGAGTTAGTAACAATATTAAAGAACGATGAGAAGACAAGTCATATTCCAATAATTTTGCTCACAGCAAAAGCGGGGCAGGAAAACAAGCTGGAAGGGTTGGAAGTAGGTGCCGATGATTATCTAACAAAACCATTCGATATAAAAGAGCTGCATATAAGAATTAAAAACCTGATCAGCATCAGGAAAAAACTGCAGGAAAAATTCAGGAATCCTGAATATTATCAACCTGCCAAACTGAAAGTTGAAGAAAAAAGGTTAAGCAGTCTTGATGAGAAATTTATCAATAAAGTTAATGACGCAATCGAGAAACATCTTTCGGAAGAAGATTTCAATGCTGAAGAATTTGGAGTTGAAGTTGGAATGAGCAGGGCTCAGTTTTATAGGAAACTTAAAGCAATCACCGGTATGCCGGCAAGCATTTACTTAAGGACTGTCAGGTTGACGAGAGCAAAAAAGATGATTGAAGAAAAGCAGGGTAATATCTCAGAGATTGCATATTCCGTTGGATTTTCAAGCCCCTCATATTTTACGAAATGCTTTAAAGATGAATTTGGATATCCTCCAAGCGAGGCTGAAGGCTAGATCTAAGAAGGATCAAATTTTATGTCTAATTTACCGTTCTATAGTCCTCTTTTTTTCTAACTTAAATTATCAAAAACTAACTTTTCTTACGAATGAAACGAGGTTGCTATTAAAAGAAACCTGGTTGATATGCAGTCCCCCTCCATTTTTTATTTATTTGCCCCTGTAATTTTTTTTCACAAATAATTAAAGGAGCTTCTTATGAAAAACTTTTCTTTCTTTCGTGTTTTCTTGCTGGTTGCATTCTTTTCCATTGAAGTTGCGACCCAATCGTGGTTTCCACAGCATGCAAATGGATTACCGAGTTCATTAAATCCCTTGATGACCTTATCAGCAGTGGATTCAAATATTTGCTGGGGAGTTAATTATGAAAACTCCCAGTTTATCAGAACAACAGATGGAGGGGACAACTGGTTGGTTTCTAATATTACAGGGGCAACAGGATTGTACGGCTCTTGCATTTCAGCCCTTGATGCCAATACTGCTTGGGCAGCCATGGGCGACCCTTCCGGTACAACAAGCGGTGGTATTTTTAAAACCACAGATGGAGGAAATATCTGGGACAAACAAACTTCTGCTTTTCAAGGTTCCGGCGGATATCCCGCGGATGTACATTTCTTTGATTCGAATAATGGTGTTGCAATTGGTGAACCTAATAGCGGAAATTGGGAGATATACACAACAACGAATGGTGGAACACAATGGACCCAGGTAGATTCTGCAAACATTCCTCCACCAGCTGTCAATGAATTCACAGGTACCGGACTTTATTCAAGTGTGAATGATACCATCTGGTTTGGAACGTTTGGAAATTCGTTTGCCATATATAGATCAACTGATAGGGGATATACCTGGACTAGATCTACTGATGCAGGAACCATTTCATTCTGCGTTGCATTCAAAGATGGTTCGAATGGCTTATCCTCGAATTGTTTTGGGGGTTTAGGAAACCGGATCGCAAAAACAACGGATGGTGGATCTAACTGGGATAGCCTTTCAGGTATACCAGCAGCACCTTCAACCTACTTTATCTCATATTCTAATGATCCTCAGGTAGGTTATGTCGTCACATCAAATAACAATATTGGGTTACCTGAGCCAACTTTTCCAGGTTCAATGCGATCAACTGATGGATCGAACTGGATACAGATTGATAATCTGCCGCATGGACCAGCATCGTTTGCAAGTGATGGATCCGGGTGGAGTGGAGGTTTAGGTGATATTATATACAAATGGATTCCACCAACAGTTCCGGTTGAATTAGTAAGCTTCAACTCTTCGGTAGTTTGGAATAGTATTCAACTCACCTGGCAGACAGCAACCGAAACTAACAACCAGGGCTTTGAAATTTACCGCAATGGAAATAAGATTGCATTTGTTGAAGGTAAAGGTACAACAAGTGAGAAGCAGGATTATTCGTTCGTTGATAAAAATCTTCAATCCGGTATTTATAATTACAGACTCAACCAGATTGACTTTGATGGAACTCAAGAAGTTGTTGGAGAATTAACTGTTTATCTTTCACTACCGGAACAATTCAGTCTCGAACAGAACTACCCCAACCCATTCAATCCTTCAACAACAATCAGGTATTCAATTCCAACATCTGAGTTTGTAAAACTTAATGTTTATGACGTGCAGGGAAACGAAGTGACCACTTTAGTTAACGAAGAAAAACCTGCAGGAAGCTATGAGGTTGAATTCTCCGCCAAAGGCGGATCCGCCTCCGGCGGAAATGCTAACAGTTTATCCAGTGGAATTTATCTCTACACACTGCAGGCAGGAAGGTATACGCAAACTAAAAAATTAATATTGATGAAATAAAAAGGAGGTCTTATGAAAAACATGACTTATATGATGTGGTTGATGATATTTGTATCTATCATTAATAATTTATCGAATGCCCAGTGGATACAATTAGGACCTGTGGGAGAGGGCGTCATTTCACTTAGTGCCAACAATTCCAGTGTCTTTGCAGGAACTCTCAACGGTGTATGGCATTCTGTTAATGATGGTCTGAGTTGGGAACATACTACATTGGATAGCTCAACTGTCGGTTCAATAGTCCATATTGGGACGAATGTTTTTGCTGGAACATCTGAATATGGAATTTATCGTTCCTCGGATAATGGAATAAACTGGACACATTTATTTGATGAGAACATCAGTTCTTTGGCGTTCAACGAGAATAGTATTTTTGCCGGTAGTATTTATACTGGCGTTTATCGCTCTAATGATAATGGCAACACTTGGAATCCAGTTAATTCTGGATTAGAAAATAATTGGATTAATTGTCTTGCTGTTCGTGGTGCCAATGTTTACGCCGGCACAGAGTGGAATGGAACTTTAAGTGGGATGGGAGTATACTATTCGATTAATAATGGTATAAACTGGTCTCTTTTAACTCTGCCGGACAGGTGTATAAAGTCAATTGCTGTGCACGATGAGAGCATTTTCGTAAGCACTCAGCATTTCGGTGTTTTTGATGCTTTATATAGATCAACTGATAATGGAGTAAACTGGGCAGAGTTAATAAATGGATTGCCTGATGGAACAATCAATGATATAGAAATTATTGATACAAATATTTTTGTTGCGACAGAATATTATGGTGTATTTCTTTCTAAAGATAATGGTGGATCCTGGACCCAAATAAACGAAGGTATGGGAAATCAAACCATTGCTTCACTAGCTATTTCACCTGATTATATATATGCAGGCACGTTAGGTTCTTCAACCTGGAGACGTCCATTATCAGAAATCATAACAAGTGTAGAAGCACAGGAAACGGATTTGCCAAGTAATTTCAATCTTGCACAAAATTACCCCAACCCATTCAACCCATCAACAAAGATTAGATATTCAGTTCCAATCTCAGAATTTGTAACATTAAAAGTTTATGATGTATTGGGAAATGAAGTTGCAGCACTCGTTAATGAAGAAAAACCCGCAGGAACTTATGAAGTTAATTTTAATGCTTCACAATTATCATCGGGGATTTATTTCTATAAACTGCAAGCAGGCAGTTTTGTAGAAACCAAGAAGATGATTTTACTCAGGTGATAAGATTTTAATTTAAGGGCTGACATCTTTTTTTGATGTCAACCCTACTATAAAATTATTTTTTATAATACTTTAATGCTTCGGGCAATTCTTTTTTGATATCTGCAATTCTTGTTTGATCGGAAGGGTGGGTGCTTAAAAATTCAGGAGGTTTTTGCCCGCCCATTTGAGACATTCTCGTCCAGAAATCAACCGCAGTATTTGGATTGTACCCCGCCATTGACATAAATATTAATCCCAATCTATCGGCTTCGCTTTCCTGCGTTCTGCTAAAAGGTAACATTACTCCAACTGTGGTCCCAACTCCATAAGCAGTCATAAAAAGATTTTGTGTTTCCTGCGGTTTATCTTTCAAAGCTACTGATAAAGCAACTCCACCAAGCTGCTGCAATAAACCCTGACTCATTCTCTCAGCACCGTGTTGAGCAATTGCGTGTGCTATTTCGTGTCCCATAACTACAGCTAATCCTGTTTCATCTTTTGTTAAAGGAAGAATCCCGGTATATACAACTACCTTACCCCCGGGCATGCACCAGGCGTTAACTTCATTGCTCTCAACAAGATTAAATTCCCACTGATATCCTGCAAGTTCCTTCGACAAATTATTTTGATTAAAATAAGTTTCAACAGCTCTTTGTATATTTACGCCGACGCGTTTAACCATATCAAAATCCGATTTACTGCTGCTTAACTTATTTTCTTGAAGAAACTGATCATATTGTTGAAAACTCATCGCATTCATTTCGCTTGCCGGAATTAGGCTAAGCTGTGATCTGCCAGTGATCGGGACTGTGCTGCAATAATAAAATAACAGAGCAAGCAGCATTGAAGGTAAAAGTATTTTTAATGATTTCATTATGAGCCTCTAATTAGGGATACTTGATTAATCAATTCTATTTATTGGTTGAAATATAAAACATTTTTTTTATGCATCAATAATCCGAGAGGATGAAAAAAGAACTACATCTTTTTTGTCAAAGATGACATCTTTTATAAAGATGTCATCTTTCAATTTATAACTAAACTGCCACCGGTGTATCAAGTTCTCTTAGAGCAGAATAAAGTTCTTTATCTGTTAATTCGTGATCCTGTAATTCGCCATTCAAGTAGGCTTGGTAAGCGCTCATATCAAAATATCCGTGTCCGCAAAGATTGAAGAGAATAGTTTTTTGTTTTCCCTCAATCTTAGCTTTTTGTGCTTCACGAATAACCTGTGCAATTCCGTGTGTTGCCTCCGGTGCAGGAATTATTCCTTCAGTCTGTGCAAACTTAACTCCTGCATCAAAACACTCAAGCTGCGCAATTGCTGAAGCTTCAATCAATTTGTCTTTTAATAATTGGCTGATGATTGCACCTGCACCGTGATAACGCAATCCGCCGGCGTGAATAGGTTCCGGAACGAATGTATGACCGAGTGTATACATTGGTATAAGCGGAGTTAAACCAGCCGTATCTCCAAAATCATATCTAAATTCTCCTTTAGTAAGTTTAGGACAGGATGCTGGCTCAACAGCGATACAGCGAATATTTTTTCCTTCTTGAAAATTGTAACGAAGAAATGGAAAAGCAATTCCCGCAAAGTTTGATCCACCGCCAAAAGGCGCAACAACAATATCAGCAAAATCACCGGCCATCTCTAGTTGTTTAATTGCTTCCTGCCCAATTACAGTTTGATGAAGAAGAACATGATTTAACACACTTCCAAGCGCGTAGTTTATTCCTTCGGTTGTTGCAGCACGTTCAACGGCTTCTGAGATTGCAATACCCAAACTGCCGGGAGAATTTGGATCCTGCTCTAAAATTGCTCGACCGGAATTTGTATTTCTGCTCGGAGAAGCGATCACCGTTGCGCCCCAGGTATTCATCATAACTTTTCTGTATGGCTTTTGATCATAACTAATTTTTACCATATAAACTTCACAGCTTAATCCGAATTTTTGACATGCAAAACTTAATGCGCTGCCCCATTGCCCGGCACCAGTCTCCGTAACTAATCCTTTTGCACCTTCCATCTTGTTGTAATAAGCTTGCGCTATTGCAGTGTTTGGTTTATGAGAACCTGCAGGGCTTACACCTTCATACTTGTAGTAAATTTTTGCAGGAGTATCGAGTAACTTCTCCAATTCAGTTGCGCGGCAAAGTGGAGTTGGGCGATAAAGTTTATAAATTTTTCTTACCTCATCCGGAATTTCAATATATCTTTCTTTTGATACTTCCTGTTTGATTAATTCCATTGGAAAAATTACTGCAAGATCCTGAGGACCAATTGGCTGCTTCGTTCCCGGATGCAGCGGCGGCAGCATTGGATTTGGCATATCTGCCTGAATGTTATAATAGTTTTCAGGCATTTCAGATTCGTTGAGTAGAATTTTTTTTGACGCACTCATGGAGCACTCCTTTTATAATTAATAAATGAATAAATAATTAGTGGTTAACTAATGAGCAAAAAATTTTTTAACGGATTTTAGAAAGAGTAAAAGATTAGCGGCGCCAGCGCCAGAGATGGTTTGGAGTTTGGAGAATTGAACGATATGTATTTGAGTTAATCAATTTTACCGATTTTATTTCGGGTGGAAAAATAGCAGAGTCAAATTACAATGTCAAG
>DAOLIQ010000005.1:9841-38049 GCA_035328465.1 Ignavibacteriaceae bacterium
AAAAGAATGCAATCACACCAATATGAGCTGAAACTAAATCAGTTTTTGAACGAGTAATGTCATAATAAACCTGACTTCCGATAATTTCAATTGATCCTTCTTTTAGATATTCTGCTTCTGTTCCCATTAAATACCTGCCTTTAATATCTAAAAAGATTGAGGTGCCTTGTTCATCTTCATTAGTTATTTGAATCATAATTCCTGCCCCACCTCCGGAGCTCCAGGCAAAATCTTCAAGGTTGGTGGAGCTTGCGACTTCAGAATAATCCTGGCTTTTAATACTTGTTTCGGTAAATAAATAGGAACCGCCGAATAGTCCTTCTAAATATGGTCTTATTCTTCCTTTGTACGGTGCAATTTGAAATAGAAGGTGAAGGTTTACAAGATTATTTGATCTTTCGACATCAACAAAAACATCGGGAATGGTATAGCTGAAAGGTTCACGTCTGCTCTCGTTCCCATAGTTAATGAAACCAGCGTTTAATCCTATTCCGAAAGGCTGTCCGGGCTTAGGGTTGATCAATAAAAATTGCCCGGAAATTCCAAAACCAACTCTATCAACATTTTCTTTAAATTCACCCGTTGGAAAAGCAAGAGCGAAATTTAATCCTGCCGATTGACTAAATAAATTAGCGGCAGTTAAGCAAAAGAAAAATATCGAAAAAATATAAGGTTTCATTTTAAATAATTTTATTGCTTAACAAAGATTTTATAACTCCAAGGATTCAGTTTCAGGTTTTGTGAAATTGAAAAATCTACAAGTTCCCCGGTAAAATAATTTCGAAAGTTTCCGTTCATACTTTTGTCATCGAAAGAGAATTCTTTTTCATCTTTTGATAAATTAAAAATAGCAAAAACTTTTTCATCATCTTTGACTCTGCTGAATAGAAGTAAGTCGTCATCATTTATGTCGAAAAAATTAATTGAACTTTGAGGAAGCAGAGCTTGATTAAAAGTCCGAAGTACAAATAATTTTTTATAAATATCTTTCATCGGATGCTCTTTCCAGATTATCGTGTCCTTATCGAAGAAAGACAGCCGCTTATTAAAGCCCGCTTCCTGCCCGCTGTAAACAAGAGGCATACCCGGAAGTAAGCATGTTAGAACAGCAAACGTTTCTGCTGCTTCCCCCAACCTTTCAAATTCAGTTCCGTTCCAACTGTTTTCATCGTGATTGGAAGTAAAAAGCATCCTGATTGCATCAGCGGGAAAAGATTTTTTATCATCAGTAAAATGTTCAATTATATCTGAAGCTGTCATCTCCTCTTTGAATATGGAGTTCATAATTTTATGAAAATTCCAGTCGTAGGACATATCAAATGCTTCGTGGATTTCGGGTGTATCCCATTCAGCAAGCATAAATACCGGTTTGATTTTCTCAAGTTCTTTTCTTGCCTCAATCCAAAATTCTACGGGTACCATTCCTGCAACATCACAGCGGTATCCATCAATGTCACATTCTTTCACCCAATACTTGAGAGCGTTGATCATTTCTTTCCATAAATTTTTATTATCATAATTAAGATCGATTACATCCCCCCAATCCTGAACAGGAGGAACAAAATTTCCGGCAGAATCCTTTGTATAAAAATCGGGATGAGTTCCTGCCCAAACGTTGTCCCAGGCGGTATGATTTGCAACCCAATCAACTATAATATACATTCCCATTGCGTGCGCTTTATTCACAAGAGATTTAAAATCATCCATCGATCCAAACTCGGGATTTACGGCAAGATAATCTTTCACCGAGTAGTAACTGCCGAGAGATCCCTTTCTGTTCTTTTCACCAATGGGATTAATTGGCATTAACCATAAAATTCCAACCCCAACCTCGTTCAAGCGGGGAAGATGGTTTTCAAATTCCTTAAAGGTGCCGGCTTCTGTATACTGACGAATGTTTACTTCATAAATAGAAAGATTTTTTGCCCAATCGGGAGTTTCAAATAAACCCGGTAAATTATTTTGTGATAAAGAATGATTGCTTAAAAGGAGGGGTAATAATATAATTGAGGTTATGAGTTTTGAAATTACTTTCATAATTATTCCTTGTTTTCTTTTGAACGCAATTAAATTAAAGGAAGATGGGAAAACTATATCTTAAATATTTTTGATCGTTCGTCCTCATTGATAGAATTCTCGGCATCGCTTAATTCTTCGTTTGTTTTAGCCGAGGCATCTCTTCTTGATTTAATTAATGCTTGTTCAATTTTTAGCTTCTCACGAATTTTCTGATATTTTTGAAGAACAACTTGATGGTTTGCAATTTCCTCCTCGAGTTTCTTTTTCATTGTAATAAGTTTGGCAACCTGTCCGTTATGATCTTCGTGCTCTATCTTTCGAGTGCTGATTGAATTTTCAACTTCAATTAATGCTTTTCGTGAGTCTTCTAGTTGATTTCGAAGTGTAGTCAATTTAAATTCATAATTGTTGATATCCTCATCAAGCATTGTTCTGCGATCTTTTATTTTTTCAAAACGGTCCGTCATCGTGTTAATAACTTCTTGTAAAGTTTGTTCAATTGTTATTTTTTTCTTTAATAGCAATTCGGATTCAAGTTTTAATTCCTCGTTATAACTTTTCTTTTCTAATGAAACGGCGTCAAGTTTAAGCAATTCATTCTTCAGCAATTCTTTTTGTTCGTTTATAGTTTTAAGAAGCTGCTGAAAAGAATCTATTTCTGCCTGACGCATTGAAAGAATTCTTTCACTTTCTTCGAGGGCTGAAATTTTTTCAAATAGCTGCTGATCTTTTTCTGCAACATCTTTTTCCTTTTTTGCTGCAATTTGATCGAGTAGCGATTTCTTTTTCATTAAGTCGTTGTATTCAATATTAAATTTCTGAAAGATTTTGGAAAAGCGGTTTTCAATTGCAGAGTTTGTTTGCTCCAACTCTGATTTTCTTTGCTCAAGCAATTGAACCATCTCGTTGATTTTTGTTTTTTGCTCTACAATTTTATTTAATTCATTTTTTGCAGAATCAAAATTGAGCTGGAAGTCTGATCTAATATCTTCGATTCTTTTTTTCTCTTCTCGAAGAGCCGTTATCTCAAACTCAGAATTTTTAAGTTCTTCTAACTGGTGATTCAATTTATTTTGATTTAACTCAAGTTCGGTTTTAATTTTCTCAAGCTGTTTTTCAGTTGAATCAAATTGTGATTGAATCAGCAAATAATTCTTTTCTATATCTGCTAATTGTTTTGCCTTTGTTTCATTATCTCTCATCAAGAAAACATTTTTTGATTCAAGGTTTTTATTTTCAGTTTGCAGATTGTTCAACTGCAGGCTTAAATCAGTAAGAATCTTTTTTCTTGCGCGTTCAATTTCTTCAAGATCTTTTATTTTAAGTTCGGTTTCGTTCAGTTTCTGAGTTGAAATTGAAAATTGTTGATTTGTATTTTTAATTTCAGATTGAAGTTGTTCAAGTTCTTTCCGGGCAAATTCGGTTTGCTTGATTAGTTTTTGATATGATTCTTCGGTATCAGAAAAAAGCTTTAGTTTATCCTGAATGTCCCTGTCAAGGGTGCTTCTTTTTAAAGACAATCCCCCCGCCTGTTCGCTTGTAGCATTAAGTTGTTTCTCGAGCTCATCGAGAATCTGTTTTTTTGATTTTTCAGCCAATGCCAATTGGTCAATCTCTTCCTGTGAAGCAATGAGTTTTTTGTCAAGTTCGGTAAGAATTTGCTTTTTAGATTCTTCGGCAAATTTTAGTTCATCAATTTTGTGATGAGTTGTCCCGAGTTGCTCTTCGAGATCGTCAAGTATTTGTTTTTTTGATTCTTCAGCGCGTGTTAATTGTTCAACTCTTTTTAGAAGATCAATTTCTTGTGCTTTTAGTTTTGAAATTTTTAATTCAATATCTTGAATGGTTGATTGGTTTCCCGAAATGTTCTTCTGTTCAATCGAAAGCACTTCTTTATTTTTTAATTCAATATTTTCAATCAGTTCAAGTTCTTGAATGTTTAATTCATTAATTCTTTTTGTTATAAGATCAATTTTGTTTTCAAGGGCAGTTTGCTCATCACGAAGTCGTTGAACCTTTTCTTCCTCTGCTTTTATTTCTTCAATATTCGGGTTTATAGGAATAGTTGAATGAGCTGTCTGATTTTTTAATTGGTTTAATTTATTTGAAAGCTCAAGTATGTCATTCTGATGAAGCTCTTTTTGTTTATTGAGTCGGCTAATATCATTTTGCAGGGAAGCGATTTGTTCTTTTTGCTTTTGTATTTTCTTTTGAGAACTATCAATTTCGTCTATCAAAACACTTTTAGTTTCGTTCAATTCGGAAACACTATTTCGCAGCTTTTTAAGTACTTCCTCCAAACGGGTTTGATTATCTTCTTTCGTTTTTAAAAGAAACAATCTTGTTTTTAATTCCTCGTTTTCAATCTCGAGTGAACGTACTTTATTAAAATTAAATATTGCCACCTTCTATGACTCCTGATAAAAATTCACCAATTAGACCTAATACTAAAATTAAATCATTTTTACACTGTAAAACTTAGTTATTGAACAGCTAAGATTCAAGAAATATAATTTGCGAATTACCAAACGGCGCGTTATAAAAATAGAAGAATCAGATAAGTTTTTCAAAATGTCGTTAAATGTTAATAGGTAAAAACTAAGAAACTAGGTTAATCAAACGATATGTATTCAATTGATCAAATAAAATATTAAACATCTTCCTGCACCGCATTTCCCCTTTACTTTGGTATTTAATAATATAAGCAGCAATTGCCGACAGCTTAAAATATTTTCAATATTTTAATCGGCTATTCCTTAATTTTAACCTAAGAGTAAACAAAATTTATTCACGAATTAATTAATTCTAATCAAGTCGGAGAAAGAAATGTTTGATTCAAAAATTTACACTAAAAGAAGAAACGAACTGAAAAAGAAAATGGGTTCTGGTTTAATATTATTCCCGGGTAACGAAGAACCGGCAATGAACTATCCAGCAAATACCTATACTTTTAGACAGGATAGTTCTTTCCTCTTTTATTTTGGTTTAGATATGCCGGATGTTTTCGGATTGATTGACGTTGATAATAATGAAGAAATCATTTTTGGAAACGATTTTACTGTAGATGATGTGGTGTGGATGGGACCGCAAAAAACAATTAAACAAAAAGCTGAATTTGCGGGAGTGAAAAAAACATTGTCGCTCGATAAATTGGAAGAGAAATTATTAACTGCAATTAAAACAGGCAGACGGATTCATTTCCTGCCTCAATACAGGTGGAAAATTGTTTTTGATCTTTCAAAACTTTTAGGGATCAACCCGGAATCGATTAATAAATATTCATCGGAAAAATTAATTAAAAATGTAATTGATCAGCGCTCCATTAAAAGCAAAGAGGAAATTGCAGAAACAGAATTTGCTCTTGAGATTGCTTATCAAATGCATACCTATGCAATGCGAATGACACGTCCGGGTATCTGCGAAAGAGAAATTGCTGGTGCTATCGAGGGCATCGCTCTCTCAATGGGCTGTGGTGTTTCATTCTCAGTTATTTTTTCTATCAACGGACAAACGCTTCATAATCATCATCACGATAACTTGATAAAAGACGGCGACCTCGTTGTGAATGATTCCGGGGCAGAATCTCTTCTGCATTATGCAAGCGATATAACAAGAACTTTTCCTGCAAACGGGAAATTTTCTAATAAACAAAAAGAGATCTATCAAATCGTCCTCAATGCGCAGATGGGTGCAATTCAGAAAATAAAACCAGGCATAAAATATAAAGATGTTCACTTGCATTCAGCAAAGGTAATCGTTGAGGGATTGAAAAATTTGGGATTGATGAAAGGCAATGTAGATGAAGCAGTCGCGGCTGGTGCACACGCATTATTTTTCCCGCACGGACTCGGGCACATGCTCGGGCTTGATGTTCACGATCTTGAAGGGCTGGGGGAAAATTTTGTCGGCTATGATAAATCTATCGAAAGAAGCAATCAGTTTGGGCTTGCATACTTAAGATTAGCAAAGCCACTTCAGCAGGGTTTTTTACTAACGGTTGAGCCGGGCGTATATTTCATACCTGAACTTATTGATCAATGGCGATCGAATAAAATGCATAGTCAATTTATCAATTATGATGCAGTTGCAAAATATAGAACTTTTGGCGGGGTAAGAATTGAAGACAATATTTTGGTTGAAAAAAATGCCGGCAAAGTGCTTGGAAGACCTATCCCTAAATCAGTTGAAGAAGTCGAACAATTTTGTTCAAGCATCATTTGATTTTTTAAAGGAAGAAACAATGGAAGCGATTAAAGGGCATAAATGTAGTTTTAATTCAATAATACTTTTTTTAATACTGGTATCACTGCCATCTATTGCACAACAAAATCAAATTGTTGCAAACTGGCAAGGCGCTCTTAAAATTTCTTCAATCCAATTGAGAATAGTTTTTAATGTAATTGAAACCGAAAATCAAAAACTTATCGCAACATTAGACAGTCCCGATCAGGGAGCTTTTGGTATCCCTGTTGATACTGTAATTTTTAACCCCCCGTATGTAAAATTTGAAGTAACTTCTATAGCCGGATTCTTCGAGGGAAATTTGAATGAGACAGCTCAATCTATTCTCGGCAAATGGAATCAGGGCGGACAATCATTTGACCTCGAATTATCTCGTTCAGATTCTGTCATTACCATCAATAGACCGCAGGAACCCAAGCCGCCTTTTCCATATATTGAAGAAGAAGTTGTGTTTGAAAATAATGCCGCAAACATTACACTTGAAGGAACGCTTACTTACCCAAAGGAAGGGGCGAACTTTCCAGCGGTAATTCTTGTCTCCGGGTCGGGCCCGCAAAACAGAAATGAAGAATTACTCGGTCATAAACCATTTCTTGTGCTCGCTGATTTTCTGACAAGAAATGGTATTGCAGTTTTAAGATATGACGACAGGGGTGTGGGAAAATCTACGGGTGATTTTTCATCTGCAACAACATTAGATTTTGTCAGCGATGCACTTTCAGCAGTTGAGTTTCTCAAATCAAGAGATCAAATAAATAAAAATCAAATTGGAATCATTGGACACAGCGAAGGTGGTTTGATCGCTCCGATTGCGGCTGTTCAATCTGAGGATGTTGCTTTTATTATTATGATGGCTGGACCTGGATTGCGCGGGAAAGAAATTTTAGTTTTACAAACTGAATTAATTTTAAGAGCTAATGGTGAACCTGAAGATCAAATAAAAAAAGGTTCGCTTCTCAATGAACGATTGTATGATATACTTCTTTCGGAAAATGATTCTGCAGCGACTTCTGCTCAGCTTCGCGAAGTTTTTGAAAAAGCATATAATGAAATGACGGATGCAGAAAAAACTGAAATAGGCGATAAAGATATTTTTATGGAGAGGCAATTTGGAATGATGCAGAGCCCCTGGTTTAAATATTTTTTAGCTTACGATCCTTATGAAACTTTGACAAAAGTTGGCTGCCCCGTCCTTGCATTAAATGGTGCAAAGGATTTACAGGTCCCTCCGAAAGAAAATCTCGCAATGATTGAAAAAGCATTCAAAGAGTCGGGAAAAGAAAATTATAAATTAGTTGAGCTGCCTGGTTTGAATCATTTGTTTCAAACTGCAAAAACCGGCTCACCGATGGAGTATTCAACAATTGAAGAAACAATTTCGCCTTCTGCGTTGAATGTAATGAAGGATTGGATTCTTGAAACTATAAAATAATTCTACCTCAAATAAATTTTAATAGTTTCAAAAAATTATTTTCCTGGCTTTTTCAGCCACGAATAATTTAACGGCTGGATTTTGCTTTAAAATATTTGCCCCCATCCAATCCAGTGCTTGCGGATCACCGTGAACAAGAATTACTTTTGAAGGATTTAACCGCTCAACAATCTTCAGCAAATCCCCGCGTTTTGAATGCGCTGAAAATCTAAATTGTTTTATTTCACATTGAACTTCTTTTTCTTCGCCGAATTCACTTAGTTTGATTCTCATTCCTTTTTTTGAATTTGCAATTTGATAACCGGGAGTTTGAGAATCCATGTATCCAACCGTAAAGATTGCGGATTTACTTTCCTGAAGCCATCGTTTTGCAAATTTATATGAAGCAGTTCTTTCGATGATCATTCCGCTGGAGGCTAGAACAACACAAGGGGACCGAAAAAAATCATTATAGTTTTCAACTTCAAAATAATTTTTCTGTGGGATTTGACTTAATTCAAAATTTGAATCATTTACATTTACAGCAAATCTGTTGTAATCATAAATCCTGCTGATTTTAGTGGCGATTCCGCCGGTAAATATTTCAACTTGTGGGAGTTTTTTTATAACCATCATTTTATAAATCAGCGAAAGCATTTCCTGCATCTTGCCAAGAGCAAACACTGGAATGAGAATAGAACCATTACCATTAAAAATTTTATTTGATGATTTGGCAAATCTATCTGCTTCTTTATTCCATTCAAGAATTTTTGAGGAATCAGTAGCTCCATAGGTTGCTTCCGTAATAAGCACATCAATTTTTTCTTTCGGCAAAAATGCACCTGTAAGCAGTGATTGTTTTTGAAGATTTATATCGCCGGTGTAAAAAATATTTTTTCCATTATACTCAATTAGAATTCCTGCTGAACCAATTATGTGTCCGGCATCGTAAAAAGAGATTTTGATGTCAGAATTACTTTCATGCTTGTATCCTCGTAATGAAAATATTTCATTGTAAGATTTATATTGAATTGACTGAATAAGCAAATCAATTTCTTCATGAGAGTAAAGTTGATATTTTTCGTCATTAATTTGTTCACGGAGAATCGAAATTGTATTGTGGAGAGTTAACTCTGCAACGGCACGGGTTTGGGGTGTGGTAAAAATTTGAACGTATGGAAATTTTTTAATAAGGAAGGGAAGTGCGTCAAGATGATCCTGATGAGCGTGAGAAATCAGAACGAAATCAATATTCTCATTTTCAATTAGTGTGAAATCTGGAAGTGCCTCTAAGCCTTTTCTTTGGGGGTGCATTCCGCAATCTAAAATTATTCCCGTACCGGCGATATTTAGATAAAAACAACTCGCTCCAATTTCACCCGCTCCGCCCAATGGAATAAATTTAATCATACTTCATTTGTATTTTCATCATCAGCAATTTAATAACTGATGAAACAAAAAATAGTCAACCATTAAAAGTATTATTCAAAAATTTCTATGATCTTTTAATATAGAAAATCCTTTAGCTATCGGATAAAACAAAGAAACTTTCAAGGTTTTTACAAGCAGTTGTAAAACGGCTTCACAATTTTAATCGATGAACATAAAAATAGTTTAATCAACTTTGACTAATGTCCTATTTTCTGAAAAGCCATTTTGTTATTTTGCAAATGAAGATTTGAAGTATGGAAAAAACAAAAAAAAATATTGCCGTTATTGCTGTAAGCGGAGGAATGGATAGCTGCGTTACTGCCGCAATTGCAAATATGGAATACAATCTTGCTTTTGCACATTTTAATTATGGGCAGAGAACCGAAAAGCGTGAGTTAAAAGCTTTCAATGAAATTGCTGAACATTTCAGAGTAAAAGAAAGATTGATTATTGATTACACACACCTTGCAAAAATTGGCGGCTCATCTCTTACCGATAAAAATATTGAAGTAACAAAAGCAGATTTGAATAATCAGGAAATACCGTCATCTTATGTTCCGTTTAGAAATGCAAATATACTTTCAGCGTGTGTAAGCTGGGCAGAAGTACTAAACGCAAATGCTGTTTTTATTGGAGCAGTTTATGAAGATTCATCAGGTTATCCGGACTGCAGACCGGAATTTTTTTCTGCTTATGAAAGGATGATTGACCTTGGAACAAAGCCTAAAACAAAAATTAAAATTGTTACTCCAATTATAAACTTATCTAAAGCAGAAATTGTGAAGAAAGGAATTGAACTTGATGCGCCGCTTCACTTAACCTGGAGCTGCTATCAAAATGAAGATGAAGCTTGCGGCGTTTGCGATAGCTGTGCATTGCGTTTACGCGGCTTTCAGCAAGCTGGTTTTGAAGATACAATTAAGTATAAAGTTAGACCAAAGTATTAGAAAGTAATTAGTGCGAATAAGAATATTCAGATTAACTGAAGTTCAGAAAAGATAAAGGTTAATATATGAGCAGCAAACTAAAACTCGTAAATAACAAACTAAGTTTATTAGAAACATTTGAAAACAAATATCCAAACAGGGATTATACAGTAACGCATATAGCACCTGAGTTTACTTCACTTTGCCCCAAAACCGGGCAGCCGGATTTTGCAACAATTACGCTTGAGTATATTCCAGACAAACTTTGCGTGGAATTAAAATCATACAAATTCTATCTTCAATCTTACCGCAACGAAGGAATATTTTTTGAAAGTGTGACAAACAAAATTCTTGATGATCTTGTTGAAGTGACAAAACCTCGCTTTATGAAAATCACTGCAGAGTTTAATACTCGCGGCGGAATTTCATCTGTCATTAAAGCAGAGTATGAGGATGAAGATTACCGAGACTTTGATGATGAAGATATTGATGATTTGCTTAAATAATTATTTTTAATATGACCGATTTTACTGAACTAAAAAAAGAATTTCTTACAGCCCGCGATCATCTTTTCCGATCTAAGAAAAAACAAGCTGATGCTTTCAAATTTAGTATGGAACTAAGCCATCTCGTGGAAGAGTACATTAGAAATATTGCCGGCCCAAATAAATTTAACTTTGCTCTCGCTTCAGCAGGAAGTTTCAGCAGGCGTGAACTCTCCCCCTATTCCGATATTGACATTATGTTTATTGCCTCTTCTGTTGAAGAATCAAAAGATGAAATTGCTTCACTCGTTACAAAATTTTGGGACAGCGGTATTGAAGTTTCGCATACAATCAGAGATTTTTCCGACATACAAAAATTTGCGATCGAAGACCTTCACACTTTTACTCAGTTTTTTGAAACACGATTTTTACTCGGGTCGGCAAAAATTTATGATCAATGGAATCATGATCTTATTAATTCTCTAACAGAAAAATTACAAGTTGATATCCTCAAAAAGTTGATTGTTGATGTTCAGATTCGATATGATAAATATGGCGATTCGCCGAAACTTCTCGAACCGAACGTAAAACTTTCCGCCGGCTCGCTTCGTGATCTTCAAAGTATCGAGTGGATGTATATTATCGCTAATAAAGTTTTAATAGATAAACAATCAGAGCTTACACAGGTGGAGGCATTCATTTCAATCTTGAAAGAAAATGTTTTAACAACGTTTACAGAATGCACAAGACTTCTGGAAAGCTATAAACTTATTCTTGGTGTTAGAAATCTGCTTCATTTAATTTCCGATCAGCGCACAGATCGTTTTGAATTCACTTATCAAAATAAAATTTCTAAAATGTTTAGCCATCAGACTAATGCACTTGAAATTTTTATGCAGAGTTATTTTAACGCAGCTAACACAATCAACAGATTCACAAAATCAATGATTAAAAAATTTCAGGATGAAATTACAAATCCTTTGCCCGACTCTCTTTCAATGGATTTGGATGACGATTTTGTTTTGAAAGGTAAAACGATTTTCTATAAAGGAACAAAGCCGCCAACATTATCAATTATTCTTCGGGGATTTTTTTATCGCGGTGAGCATAGCGCAAGGTTTGATGAAACCTTCCGCTCGAATATAATTGAATACGCCGAAAATCATAACGATTCTGATTCCACAAATAATGAATCCTCAGTTTTCTTCCGTGAAATTTTAAAAATGCCTAAAAATGTTGGTCAAACTTTATCTGTTATGAATGAACTTGGATTGCTTGGTGCTTTTCTTCCTGAGTTTAAAGAACTTAACGGGTTTATGCAGCATGGTGTTTATCACTGTTACACTGCAGACGTTCATACATTAATAACTATTCAAAATCTTGAAAAACTTGAACGAGACAATTCTATTCTTGGGAAAATTTATTCTTCATATAGGACTAAAGAAATTCTTTTTTTAGCAATGCTTTTCCATGACATCGCCAAACCAATTAATATTTCCGGACACGAAATCATCGGCTCAGAAATGGCTTCTTCTATTATGCTGCGACTTGGATACAGTGAGCTGGAAATAAATAAAGTTTGCTTTCTTGTAAAAAATCATTTGCTCATGGAACAAGTAGCTTTCAGAAGAAACCTAAATGATCCGGGCACTCTAAATAATTTTGTTTCTAATTTTAATACTGTCGAAGAGCTTAATTTACTTTACCTTGTTACTTATGCAGATCTTTCTGCTGTTAATTCTGCTGTGTGGACTGTTTGGAAAAGTGAACTGCTTTCCGAACTTTATCGTAAATCTAAAGAGATGATTGAACAGCAAATTACCGGCGAAGAACTTCTGATTAATAACACCTATGTTGTTCCAAAACAAATTTCAAAGCATTCAGCTGAAATTTCAGAAGAACATGTAAAAGAACATATTGATGCGGTAAATGATGCGGCTTATATGCAGCAATTTTCTGATGAAGAAATAGCATTGCATATTGAAAAAATTAATCGCGGCGAGCAAGTCTCGGTCATATTTAAACAACTCGAGCATTTTACGAATATAACGATAATCACGCGGGATTTTCCCTCGCTGCTTTCTAAACTGTGCGGAGTTTTATCTATTAATGATGCTAACATCTATGATGCAAAAATCTTTACACGAAAAGACGGAATTGTAATTGATACCTTTAATGTGGCTGATTTTCGAACGCAGAAAAAAATTGAAGATGTGCGGTTTGCTAAAATTGAAAAAGATTTTGAGCGTGTTGTAAATGGTCTGCTTCAATTAAATCAGGAGATGGCTAAATTAAAATCCCGCTGGTGGCGAATTGAAAGTAAATTTTTTAATCGAAGCGGTAAAGTGAAAATTAATTTTGAGCATCACGAGCGATACACAATTATAGATGTGTTCTCACCCGATAGACTTGGGTTTCTTTATCATCTTACAAATAAAATGAATATACTGGGTTTAATGATTTACTTTGCTAAAATCTCTACAAAGGGCGATGATATAGTTGACTCCTTTTATGTGCTTGATCGAAATCATAAAAAAATTTCTGAAAGTGATCTTGATTATATCACCGAAGCACTTCTCGAAACTATTAAACAAATAATCTGAAAGATTTATTTTGAACTTCATGGAAAAAGAAAAACCCATTGGCGTGTTTGATTCCGGTATTGGCGGATTAACAGTTGTAAAAAGATTAGCTTCAATGCTTCCGGCTGAAAACCTTGTTTACTTTGGCGATACTGCACGCGTACCTTATGGATCAAAATCTAATTCAACGGTGATTGAATATTCTTTGCAAAATGCGCATTTTCTGATGGAGAAAAATGTTAAAGCGATTGTAGTTGCCTGTAATACTGCATCATCTGTTGCAATTCAGGAATTAAAAAATCATTTTAAAGTCCCTATCATCGGAATGATTGAACCGGGGGCTAAGTATGCGTTAAGTAGTTCCGCAACAGGAAGAATCGGTGTAATTGGAACGCGTGCAACAATTAATAATCAAGCTTATTCGCAGGAAATAAAAAAATTTAATCCTGGTGTGAAAGTATTTGAAAAAGCCTGCCCCCTTTTTGTTCCGCTTGCAGAAGAAGGATGGATCGAGCACACAGCCACTTATGAAATTGCTGAAGAATATCTGAAAGATCTTCGCGATTTGAATATTGATACTTTAGTGCTTGGATGCACCCATTACCCAATACTTGCAAATGTAATTCAAAAAATCATTGGTGAAAACGTAAAGTTAATTGATTCCGGAATAGCTTCAGCAGAAGTTGTTCGAAGTGAAATTTCCAGAATAGGATTTGAAACCAACTCATTTGGAATAGGGAATATTCAATTCTATGTAAGCGATATTCCAGCAAAATTTCAGGAGGTGGCGGAATTATTTTTGGGCAGACCAATTAACGATGTGCAGAAAGTTGACCTTGAATATCTTACTGCATTTAATCTCCGCAAATTTTCTTTGCCCGAATAATTTTGGTAGCCGTAAAATTAAAATAATCAATAATCGATTTTAGAAAATTTCATTAATGGAAAGACCATACCTGCGGAATTATTATTACTGAAATAACCCACATGATCAAATTCAACGGTATTCCAATTTTAAAGTAGTCATTAAATTTATACCCCCCAGGACCGTAAACCATTAAATTCGTTTGATAACCGATTGGAGTTGAAAAGCTTGCTGAAGCTGCCATGGTTATTGCAATGGCAAAGGGCATAAAATTCAATCCAAGCTGATTTGCAGTTGCGAACGCAATTGGAAACATAATTATTGCGGCTGCATTGTTAGTTATCATTTCTGTCATAACCATCGTTAAAAGATAAACGCCTGCTAAAACAAAAATTGGATTATCGCCGACGATTGAAAGAAATGACCTAGAGATTACATCAGCAGCTCCTGTTAATTCTAATGCTTTGCCAATTCCAAAAGATGCACCAATGACAATCAGAACCTGCAGTTCAATACTTCTTCTTGCAGTATTCGCGTTTACGCATTTTGTGATTAACATTGCCCCCACAGCTAGTAATGCAGCAGTGAGAATATTAATTACTTCAAAACTTGCAAGTAAAATCATTGATAATAGAATTAACCATGCAATCCATCCTTTTTTATGATCGCGCGGTGAGGAGTCTTCTATTTGCCGGATCAATAAAAAATCTCTTGTGTTTTTGTACCGGCTGATAAATGAATCGTGCGTTTCAAGCAGCAAGGTATCTGCTATTTTTAATTCTATGTCTCCGATTTTTTCTTTTAATCTTTCACCATCGCGCGCAACACCAATAACAACAGCATTATAAACAGACCGGAATTCGCCTTCTTTTATTGTTTTACCAATTAATGGATTACGACCCGAAACCACTGCTTCAATTAAACATCTGTCCTGTCTTGGTGTATCTAATTTAAATATTTGATCTGTGGATGGAGTTAGCCCCTTGATTTTTTGAAGGTCAACAACTGATTCGGTAACACCTGTAAATATTAGTCTGTCATTTTCTAGTAAAATTTCATCGGGGGTAGGGGCAACTATTATTTTTCCTTTCCTATCAATTTCAATTAAAAATAAACCGGGCAGATGTCTTAATCCAGCAGCTTCAATTGTTGTATTAATTAAGGAACTTGCCGGCTCAACTATCATTTCTATTGTGTATTCTTTTGGATTTGAAAATGCTTCGATAGCAGATTTCCTACCAGGTAAAAGCCATTTGCCAAAGGCAAGCACATACAAGAAACCGGCTACTGCACAAGGAATCCCGACCCACGCAATTTCAAAAAAACCAAAACCTTTTCCAGTTTCTGAAGTAAGTAATCCATTTACAACAAGGTTTGTACTCGTTCCGATAATCGTAATCGTTCCGCCAAGTATTGCCGCATAGCTTAAAGGTATCATCAATTTGGAGGGTGAAATTCCATTTTTCTTTGACCAATCTGAAATTGCCGGAATAAATGCAGCGACCAATGGAGTATTATTAAGGAAGCCGCTCAATGCCATAATAGGTGCCATAATCCTTGCCTGAGCTTTTCTAACAGAGTTTGTGCGCCCGAATAATTTAATACTGAATAACTCCATTGCACCGGTATCGCGTAATCCTGCAGCAATAATGAACATTACACCAACTGTTAACAGCCCTTCATTAGAAAAACCTGCCACAGCATCTTTAATTGGGATTACTCCTGCTACAACCAGAAGAGTTAACCCCGCCATCATAACGACCTCTGGCGAAATTTTAGTCAACATTAAAAAGGCAAGACAGCCGATAGCAACAGTTACAGCAAGGATTGCGGCTAAGGTCATTTAATTCTCCAAGTAATTCTTTTGATTAAAATTTCAATTTGCGGCTTTAAGATAAAAAAAATATTTATTCAATTAACTTTTAATTCTTCTGAACGTCTTAAGGGTTGTATTCATTTCATCTTAAAACAGGATTTCTTATTTTAACAAACATAAAAAATACTTTTATCAATATTTATTGATGGAGTTTATATGTATTCTTTTAGAGATCAGAAAAAGTTTATCGAAGCTCTCAAGAGATTTGAAAGAAACTTCGATAGAAACGAATTAGAGGATTATAAAATGTTTGTTAAAATGGATAAGGATGAAGAGGATTTTGATACTGTTTCGATGAGCCGGCTAAAAGAAATTCACGATAAATATGTTAAGCCGGTTGATACAAGCAAGTATGACTCATTTTTCAAAAAGAAAGATTGAATATTCATTCAAAGGCTTCTAAAAAAATAATTTTGCAACGATTTATCATTTCAAATTTATTTCGGAATCTCATAAATGATGCCGAATGGTAATTGCATCAGTGTAGCATTTTTCTCTCTATTTTTCAGAAGTCTCATTTAACTAATTTTTGTGTAAGACCTAGATCATAACTATTTTCGCACACGATTTTTCACTTTGAGGTACATTGATGAACTTTAAATTATATCATAGAATAATAGCTGCATTCGTATTTTTAATAACAGCAGTTGTTCTTTTCTCAACATTACAGCCATCGGTTTCCTTTTGGGATTGCGGCGAGTTTATAGCCTCAAGCTATTACCTGCAGGTGCCCCACCCCCCGGGAACTCCATTCTTTCTTCTTCTTGGAAGAATTTTTGCAATGATTCCCTTTGCAGAAAATATTGGACTAAGAATAAACACTATCTCGGTATTAGCAAGTGCGTCATCAATCCTGCTTTTATATTTGATTGCCGTTAAATTGATTCAGAATTATCGCGGCAAACAGCCGGCAAATCTTTTTGAAGCTTTGGCGATTTATATATCCTCGGCAATTGGTGCTTTATCATTTGCTTTCAGTGATACTTTTTGGTTCAACGGTACTGAAGCGGAAGTTTATGCTTTCAGTACTTTTTTATTTGCAGGAGTTACATATTTAATTATACGATGGAATGAACGAGCGGATAATGCGGACAGCGGAAAATATTTAATCATGATTGCTTACCTGCTTGGTATTTCTACTGGTGTACATTTGATGAGTGTGCTTGCGATGGTGCCTGTTGTGATGGTTATCCTCTTTAGAAAATATCTCGAAGATGAATCAATCACAAAACAAACCGGTTATATTTTTATTGCACACATTGTAATAATTCTAATCCTTGCAATTGCATGGTGGTCCGGTCAAAAAGATACAACCCCGCCCATGCAGGAAGCTTACGAAGCATTCGACAGTAAATTTAAAATGTTCATACTCGGAATTAGTCTTGCTATCTTTTTAATATTCTGGAAGAAGATTTTTAATAGAAGCTCTTTTTATCTGCCAATTATTATCGGCAGCCTTGCTTTGTTTTTTGTTTATCCCGGAGTTGTAAAACTACTTCCAGCTATTATGACTTCAATTGCTGGAAATGATTTGACAATTGAAATGTTTTTACTTGCTCTTATTTTTATCGGGCTCGGTTACGGAATGTACTATGCAACAAAGAATAATAAACCAACAATGCACCTTGTATTTACTTCAATGTTATTTGTAATGCTGGGATTTACAACATTTGCAATGGTAATCATTCGTTCAAATCAAAACCCCCCGATGAATGAGAACGAACCAAATGATTTTACAGAATTGGTTTCATATCTTAACCGCGAACAGTACGGCGACTTTCCGATATTCAAAAGAAGATTCTCCAGCGAACCTCATCAAATGGGAATTTATACAGATTACTCAAGTGATTTTGATTTCTTCTATTCTTTCCAGATGAATCACATGATGACTCGATACTTATTCTGGAATTATGCCGGTCGTGAAGGATGGAATCAGGATGATGGCGCAAACATTGCCCCATTTAATGATATTGGAAATATATTCGGGAAAATACTTGCTATTAATTTTGCAGGTGATATTAAAGATTCACTTTTTGGCATTCCATTGTTAATAGGATTGCTCGGAATTTATTTTCACTTCCGGCGTGATTGGAAAATGGCTTCCATCTTTATGATTATGTTTATTATGATGGGATACCTGACTGCGTTTTACCAAAATCAGCAGCAGCCGCAGCCAAGGGAGAGGGATTATTTTTACGTTGGCGCATTCTTCGTCTTTTCTATATGGATCGCAATTGGAGTGATGGAACTTTTTTATTTTGTCCGGGGAAAAATAAAAAGTGAACAACTAAAAAATGCCGCAGCAATTGCAGTACTTGCTGTAGCTATTATCTTAATCCCGGTCAAAATGATAATGGCGAATTATCACACACACGATAGGAGCAATAACTGGGTTCCATGGGATTATTCATATAATCTTCTGCAAAGCTGTGCACCTAATGCTGTTCTTTTTACCAATGGTGACAACGATACATTTCCTCTTTGGTATTTGCAGGATGTTGAGGGGGTTCGCAGGGATGTAAGAATTGTAAACCTCAGTTTGTTGAACACTAATTGGTACATCAAACAATTAAAAAACAATGACCCATACAATGTTGGCAAAGTTGAAATGCGACTGACAGATGTTCAAATAGATCAAATGAGGCCGATTGAATGGAAACCAAAGGAAGTTACAATCCCGCTGCCCGGAGATTTAACTTCGCATACTTTATCTGGCGATTTTCTGAAGCAATTCAGCATCACTGATTCTTCTGTTGCCAGGATGGGGGCTGTTAAATTTACGATGAACAATACTCTTACTTTCGGCGAAATAAAAGCTATTCGGGTTCAGGATTTGATGGTGAGAGAAATAATTGAAGCAAATAACTGGCGGCGCCCGATTTACTTTGCTGTAACTTGTTCGGAGGACAGTAAAATAGGAATTGGTGATTACCTGCGGATGGAAGGAATGGCTTTAAGATTGGTGCCTGAAAAACGTCAGCAGGGCAAGGAGTTTGTTCAGCAGGAGCTACTTGCTGCTCAACTAATCGAGAATAAAGGCTATAGCAAAGATTTCAAACCTGGATTTAAGTTCAGAGGTATCAACGACCCAAATATTTTCTTTGATGATAACCAAACACGTATGATACAAAATTATCGTAACTCTTTCCTGCGTCTTGCAATCAGTTATGTTTATTCTAATCAAAACGATAAAGCACTCGAAACACTTGATCAGATGGAGCGGCAGGTTCCAAGAAAAGTTCGCGGCATGGATTTCGGATTGAAGTTTGAACTTTCAAATATTTATCTGAATGCAGGCGGTATGAATCAGTATAAAGAAATTGCTTCTGAACTTGAAAAAGAAGCTTTGCAAAAGCTTGATGATAATGTTCAGGACACTCAAACCTATTACAATCCTTACAGAGTCCTTGTTGAAATTTATCAGAATTTAAAAGAGTATGGAAAGCTGATTGATGTTTATCAGCGTCTCTCTGCATTGTATCCCGATGATCAAAATCTTAAACAGCAAATTGAGAATTATAAAAAATTAGCTGCTGGAAAGATAGACTCTGTTAATCAGAAATAATTTTCATTAAAATTTTAATGACTGTCTTTCTCTCATTTATCAATATTGAAAGGCAGTCTTTTTTTTATCAACAATATTTTTTATGAAGATTTTAGTAATTGCTCTTTCAGGAATCGGTGATGCGTTGATGTTTACTCCCACCTTGAAGCTGCTTAAAAAATCTTCACCTGATTCAACAGTTGATACACTGGTTATGTTTAATGCAACTAAAGAGATTTTCGAGAAAGACCCACGCATCAATAGAGTAATTTATTTTGATTTTTTAAAGGAAAATATTTTTACTTCTGCAAAGTTTGTATTGGACTTGAGGAAAAAATATGATGCTGTTGTCAATGTCTATCCTTCCAACCGCAAAGAATATAATCTGATCAGCTTTTTAATTGGTGCAAAGAAAAGGGCTGCGGTTGAGTATCTCCGTCAGAATAAAAGGAATCTCGGCTGGTTGAATAATATTACAGTTCAAGAAGATGATTCTGTTCATAATGTTCAAACAAATATTAAGCTTATCGAAAAGCTTCTTAACAAAAAATTTGATGATGAACCCCCAATGGAAATTTGTATATCAAATGAAGACGAAGAGTTTGCTGAAAAATTTTTAAATGAATTAAATATTAATGAATCTGACTTAGTAATTGGATTTCATCCCGGCTGTGCAACATTAAAAAATCATATCAAACGAAGATGGGAAGCAGAAAAGTTTGCTGAACTCGCAAAGAAATTAATAAATGATAAACACGCTAAAATATTTTTGTTCGGCGGACCGGAAGAAGAAGAATTGAAAACATTAATCAATTCAAAGATCGATTCGGAAAATTCATTCGTAATTAAAACAGGTATATTTCTTCAAAGCATTGCAGTAATGAAACGGTGTAATTTATTTATCACCAATGATTCAGCATTGATGCACGCTGCATCAGCGTTAAATTTAAAAGTCGTTGCAATTATCGGACCCACAAACCTAAACTATATTCATCCGTGGAAAACAGAATACAGAATAGCATCGCTCAATCTTGAATGTTCGCCGTGTTTTTTTTATTCACCCAAAGCTCTTAGCTGTTCGAGGACTGATGTTCAATTCAAATGTATTAAAGAGCTTGGGGTGGATTTAGTTTATGCAAAAGCAGAAGAATTATTGTTACAATAATATTATTTTCCATTTAACTCATTAGAAAGAAACTCTACAATTTCTTCAACTGTGTCAAATGGTTTTATCAATCCTGTCTTGCGTTTTTCTTTTAACATTTGCTTGTCCATTGCTGAAGTAATTTCGCTCCACACATTTGAATGGCAGGCCGTGGGTTTTATGGGGGATAAATCTTTATTCATAAATTCCCAAACAGCGGCAAGCTCAAGCAGTGTTCCTGTTCCTCCCTGAAGGATAACATAAGCATCGCCCGCAGTCATTAGTTTTTCAATTCGCTCAAAGAGAGTATCGCATTCAATTTTTTTTGTAAGGTATTTGCTGGGCGTGGAATTCCAAAAATCAACCATAATCCCGATTGCCTCGCCGTTATTTTCGTAAGCACCTTTTGAAACTGCATTCATAATCCCCTGGTAACCGCCGGTGCAGACATTAAAACCTTTTTGTGCGAGCAAGCTTCCGAGCCTGTAAGCTGTTTCAAATTGTTCCTCCCCCTCAATCGGAAGCGAACTTCCAAACACTGTAATTGTTTTTTTCATCTATTTTCCATAAAAAACTTTGTAAAGATAATAAAATGAATTCTTTTACTTGAACTCAATTTTGGAAACAATGAAGTTGCAAAACTTTTAAGTTGAAAACATGAAGAAGGTAACTTCAAAAAAACATTTGACTTTAGCAGTCTTTCATATGAAGTTTATATTTATAAATTTATCCCGATGAAGGATGGAAAAATTTTGTTTAATGAATCTAAGGGAGGTAAAAGGATTTCGAAAATTATTTCTTCAAAAATCCTTCCCAGTCAAAAAATTAATTTTGTGCAACTTCTTTTAGTGCTTCTACAAGTTCATTTTTAGTGAAAGGCTTAATAAGATATTTATCGGCGCCGGCTTCCATAAATTTAGAAATTCTTTCATCCATAAATTCACTTGAGATAATAATCACGGGTCGCCTCATCGGATCATAGGTTTTGATATCTTTACAAATAATAATTCCCTGCTGCCAGAAGTTTTTGTTCACATCAAAAATCACAACCCCGAAGTTAGTTTCCTTCAGGGAATCTATTTTAAAGTTACGGAGATCGTGCGTGACGATCAGATATTCTTTTTTAAGAAAAGCTTTTATTAAATCGGATATTTCACCGGTTTCATCAAGGATTAAAATACCTGATTGATTAAAAGCTAAATCCGCAGCGATGACAGGTTTTTTCATACTGGAAGAAAGAGGCAATGTAAAAGTGAAAGTTGTGCCTACACCTTTAATACTATCAACCAAAAGAGAACCGCCGAGCTTCTCAATATATTTTTTCGCTAAAGCTAATCCCAGTCCATTTCCTTCATAATTTCTGCCAATGTTCAGATCTTCCTGAGAAAATGGCTGGAAGATATGGTCTAGGTATTCAGTTGAAATGCCAATACCGGTATCTCTGATTTTACAAATTGCAAGGTCGCGTTCTTCAAGAACATTTGTTTCAATTTGAACGAAGCCTCTGTTTGTAAACTTCACTGCGTTAGCCAGGATATTATTTATTGCATTCTCAAGGCAGTGGGTATCAACCTCAACAAGAATAGGCTTTGCGGGAAAATCACTTTTGATGTCTATATTTTTTTCGGAAGCTTGCTTTTTGATTAAGTTGATAGAATTTTGAAGAGTGGAAATTAAATCAAGCACTTCAACATGGAGGGTGTAGCTGCCCGCTTCAATTTGAGCAAATTCAAGCATGTGAGTTATGCTTTTATTAAGACGATCGCTGCCGCTGTAAAGATTATCGAGATATATTTTATCTTCGACACTCATTTTATCACGCATGTTTTCACGAATAATTGAAGTATAACCCAGAATAATATTTAGTGGGGTTCTCAATTCATGTGAAAGAACATTTAAGAAAGTATTTTTCAATCGCTCGGCTTCTTTGCCTGCATCTCTGGCTTTTTTAACTTCTTCTTCAGCAAGAATTCTTTCGGTTTGGTCCTCGTGAAAAAGTACAGCAAATTTTTCACCGGATAATTGCGATCCAAAAATTCCCGTGCGTAAGAGAGGAACAGCCTCTTCTTTATTCTTCAAAAGAGAATCTGAAAAATTATCGCAGCTTCCGAATTTATTTTCATTCAAAGATTTTTTTATAATTAAGTCAAAACCATTCTGTTTAATTTCCGGGTCATCGAATATGGTGTACTCTTTCAATTCTTCAATAGAATATCCCCACTGTAGCGAGAAGGCTTCGTTGATATATATAATTTTGCCTTGTTCATTTACAACTTCGATTGGAAATCTAAGCTGATCATAAAGTTGTTGGAAATATATTAATTCATTTTCAAGCATATTATTTAACTGGGATAGAAAATTGAATACCGGCGCCTTGAGTTAAATTCATTATACCAATTTGACCTCTGTGGCGGTCAATAATACTTTTACAGAGGAATAGTCCATACTGAGTTCGCTTTGAGGAGAAGGGTTCTTCAAAAATATTTTTCTTTTCATCCGGGATACCGGGACCGTTATCTGTAACCTCTACAAACACAGAATTAAATTTTGAATAAGTTTTAATAACAATAGTCGCATCTTTCTTTGCATCCGCCGAGTTTGAAAACAATTGAACAAGCAGATGCTGGATTTGTTCAGAGTCATAGTTGCAAAGAGGCAGGGGGTCAAGTTCGGTTTTAAATATGACACGTGTAAATTTTTTCATCGGGGATATATATTTAATCACAGATTGAATTGTTCTATTCAGATCACCGCTATCCTTATTCAAATTCATAATTGAAGTTTCAAGCAATACCTGGGCGTACTTCTGGATATTACGAATGCTGTCGGTTGCTACTTTTGATTTTAATTTCAATCTGTCAATCAGTAAAGCTTCTTCGTTATCTTCTTTGAAGCGAGGATTTTTTTGAAGTATTTCAATACTGCGCATCATACTTTCATTTTCGAGAAGAGCAAGATGAACAAGCCCTTGCAATGATTGACCAATTTCCGAATCAATACTTGATTTAAGAGCTTTCCTTTCTGCTTGAATTAATTGTGAATTGGCTTCCTGCAGAGCATTAAACGCATTTAACTGCCCGGCATAAAGTTGAGCATTCCGGATTGCTGTTGCAGCCTGCCCGGCAAGAATTTCAAAAGTATCTGTTATTTCGCGGACGTTAATTTTTTCGAGATGTTTGTTGTCAACATAAATTACCCCTATCTTTTTCTCTTCGGTAATGAGGGGGGAGCAAAGAATAGTACGAAGGTCAAGACTTAAAATACTTTTGCTGGGATCAAAATTTGTGTCGCTTTGTGCATCTTCAATAAATTTTGACTGCCCTGTATCAAAAACATTTTTAACAACGGATGTGCTGATATTAAAAAGTTCTTCGGGAAGCGTTTTCCCATTTGAGTCTAAGCCCAACTTGAATTCAAGTTTACCGGTAGAATTTTTTAATACAATAAATCCTCTTTCCGATCTGGTAAGCTTGATTGCATTATTTAAAACAAGCTGCAGAACATCTTCAAGAATGAGTGTATGATTAATTGATTTTACAATATCTAAAATTATCTCTAAGTTTTTTGCTTTTTCAGACGAATCAGAAGAAGCAGAAAGTTCTTCATCGATCTTTTTTTTAAATTCAGAGAATTTCATTTTTCAGATGTATAGAATTGTTGGGTCAATTAGATATAAACACAGTTCTAAAATAATAATTAAAAATTATTATTAAAAAGGGTTTATTTCTTAAATCAAAATTAGTTAAAAAGCGGCAGTTAATTTTTTAAAATCTTAAATGATAAGAACCACTCCCAATCATCAATATTATCAGACCAGGCTTTTGCAATTCCTGCAGAGAAAGTAGACTCAAGATTATACCAATGTTTAAAAATAAAATTAAGCTGTCCGCCAATGTCGATCCATTGATCGGACATGGGAGATTTGATCAGCAGCCCTTGGGTGAACAATGAAAAATCAATGTGGTTGAGGAATTGATGTGCGAAAGATGCATTGGCAAACCGAATAGGCGGAAAATTATTTTCAAACATAATTTTCAGAAACTGTTCAGCCACGATGCTGTAAATAGGAACACCGGGAAATCTATAAACTTTTCTGAACTGTTTTACATCTTCGTTTTCTACTTCTCTGTTTCCAAAGCCGCCGAAGAAATATTGTGCCTGGAAAAGATTTTCATTTATGTAGTGATATCCGGCAGAAACTTTGGAGTGAAATACATTATGCGGGGCGATGTATGTCGTGAAATGATCCCACTCCCCATGAACTTCGGCAGCAAAATTTGGATTGTTCGGATCGGAACCAAACGCCATAATAGTAAAATTAAATTCGTTGCCAAATTCAAAATCAGCGCTTCCTATACTTCTTCGTAAATTTTTAATGTTCAGATTAGTCTGTGCAACTGCAAAATCCGGTTCGGTGACTCTGACCTGATTATCATTAATAAATTCAGTGTTTGTATAAAGGGCAAGTTCGGAGTTTTGTTTAATTTTCATCGGGTTGTCAAACAGCCAATAATTAGCATAACCAAGTCTAAATTTAGTACCTATTGTCGCTCGTTTTCTTTCATTAAAAAGATCATAAAAATCTGTTGCATTGTGATCAATAGCAAGAGTAATTCTTTGTTTATAATCATACTTTAATCGAAGATGAAAACTTGGAGCTGCAATTTGCTCGTTAAAAGGGGAGTAGCCAGTTTCAAAAGTTAAATCGTGGATTAATAAAGGATCTGCTATTCTTAAGTATAATCCAAGCACTTTCTTTTTTTGAAATCCTGAAATAACTGGGATAAATGTATTAATTGAAAGATTGTCAAGTGCACTATAAGATTGCTCATTAGTAAACCGTGATTGATCAATAACTACATCCGAAGGACGGAGTACCCAATCAAAAAGTTTTGATTCGTTGTTAAGAATATTTTGACCAAAATAATTTATAGCTGGGAGCTTTAGCGCTGCAGAATTTTTTAAAATTACGGGTGTAAAACCTGCAGCAGAAAATTCAAACGCGAATATTGAATCAGCATTGATTTCAATCGGTTTGAATAATCCTTTCAAAGTATTAGAAAGAGGAGTTATTCGAGAAATAGACCGGTCAAATTTATAAATATTAGAAACTCCATTCGTGAAAGCATTCCAATAAATAGAATTATCGTCCCAGCTCCAGGATGGATTTTCAGGAGAACCGTTCTCGCTGATTATCTGATAATGAAGCTGTCCGGATTTCAAGATTTCTTCGCAGGATGCTGCTGTAAGTAGCTGCTGCCCATTTGCTTTATGAATCACTGCTGATAAAAATTTTCCATCGTGGCTAACTGCAAGTTGTAAAATATCATCCCCGGAGTCCATCAACACTAACGGCACCATTTCGGAATATGGAAACGGGGAAAACATCAGAAATGTTTTACCATCATTATGCTGAACACCCCAAAGATCGTGTGTAGTCGGCGAAACAGTTATTTGCCCCACCCTATAATCTTCAAACAGTAATTTTTTATCATAAGTTTTTGTATCAATTACCCAGATATCTCTGTAAAGCAAATTGTTGTTTGTCGTATAAAACAGAAATCCGTTAGATGGGTCATAAGCGGTTGATGAAACTTGCAGCATACTTGGGGTGGGCAGCGAAGCAATTTCTTTAGTACTTCTGCTTTGGATATTGAAGCTTAAAATTCCAGCTAAATGATGAGAGTTATGATTTCCCCAAAATAGCATTTTTGTAATCGGATCATAATGTGGTTGAGTAACCCAACCGAATGATTTTTGTGATAGATAGTAAAGTTGTGTGACGGCTGCGGATTTTAGAGAAGCTATATTTTCTTTTTGAAATTTTATTTCATCGCTAATGAATTTATCCCATTCATCTAACATTTCAGTTCCGAATACATCTTCAAATTTGGATTCAAAGTTTGAATAAAATGAACCCGGCGCAGTCTTATACCATTCAATTATTTTAGCAGAGCCAAATTTATAAGCAAGGTGAGCAATGAACCTCGCACCATAGGTGTAAAATATTGATTCAACAAGAATTGAATTGTGGCTTGTCAAAGCCTCTAATTCTATTGGTCCGGGAAATCCAATGCTATCAACAACAAGTGAACGGAAATACATTTCGTCAAAGTTCCCTAAAATTCTTCCGTAGCCGCCAGAAAGCCATGTTTCCATGAATACTGCAATTGCTTCCTGATGCCAGCGGGGGGTGTATCTGTTGTAGCTTGTTAATAAACTGTAAAAAACTGTCAAAGGCTGGGCTTGTTCGGGCGAAACTTTTCCAAAAATACTTCGCAGATTTTTTTCAAAATTTCCAGATTGCTCGTTAACAATAACATGCAAAAGTTCGTGGCTGATCGTCCATTGAAACTTCTCATTGTGCGGAACCATTTCATAACCAGGTTCAAATGGCTCAATTTCCAATCGAATAAAATTATGAGGAACAGTTGAAGTAGCACCGAAACCGTAATCACTTGCATCGTAAGTGTTGATGATAATTTTTTCGGTTGGAGAGAAGTCAAAAATATTAGATAGTACTTTAAGTGCATTTTCAGCATCACTTAAAATTCCATTTACCAGGTATGAGTGATCTTCACGATAAATAATTTTAAAATTATCACTCTCTTTTGACAACCAATCGGTTTCACTTCTAGAACTTATTTTTATGATTAGTTCTTTGTCCTTAAAGTTTTTTAATGCCTGAATCTTTAAAGAATCCTCAGTGAGGTTAAACTTAATTGCCAAAACCGAGTTTTGTTGAAACGTTTCAATCCGATTAACCAAACCTGTTGAAGAATCGCTTCCAAATTCCGGACTTAAAAAAGTATCTTTTAAGTAAATAGAAAATGCACTCTTCCAGAGAAAATTATCTAAACGGGGAAGTTTCTCACTAAAATTTAGTCTAATGGTAGTAATTTCTTCTGAAGATTCTATCATGATTTTATTAAGCTGAATTTTTTCCTCTGCGTAATCTTTTACATCATTTAGTAAGATTAACTCATCTTCTCCGGGCGGTTCATTCAAAACTATTATTCGATTAGGATTTTCTCTTACAATTTTTTTGTTTAATGCCTTTCTAAAAATTGGCAGCGAATAGTTTAGTGGAATTAGCAAATCATTTGCAATTGGTATTGTAGAAGTCGGAAACTGATATGTCTCTTCCTTCCCCGTAGCTTTATTCAATAATATCAAGTACGGATTTTTAGCAGTCAACGATAGAACATAATCAGGGAAATATACTTTTATCTTTTGATTACCCGATTCAATGATATTTTTTAGACCAAGCAAATTTGAGAATTGCTGCAGAGGGATGTAATCAACACCATTTTGGGTGATAACTTTGATTAAATCGGTACGATTACTTTGGATTAATGTAAAGTTTGATAACTCCTGTGCAAACAGAGAAGAACCAAAAATAATTATGAAGAAAAATTTGTAAATATTCATTTTTGTAATAAAAATATTATTCCAATACTTAAAATCACGAAGCAAAAATAAGAATTAACGGTAACAAAATTCTGATAAGATTTTTTCATGAAAATAAAAAAGCCTTCAAAATTAATTGAAGGCTTCTTATAGAAGATCTACAAGGGAGAATCGCTGGGTTATTTCAACCAACCATAGCGGCTGCCTAATTCGTCAATCTGAGAATTAGATTTCAACCAACCATAGCGGCTGCCCAATTCGTCAATCTGAGAA
>DAOLIQ010000005.1:38149-58872 GCA_035328465.1 Ignavibacteriaceae bacterium
CGCTGCCCAATTCATCAACCTGAGAATTAGATTTCAACCAACCATAGCGGCTGCCCAATTCGTCAATCTGAGAATTAGATTTCAACCAACCATAGCGGCTGCCGAGCTCTTCTAACTGAGCGTTAGAACGATTCTCGAGAACTGGAATAACCAATTCTTCCCCTCGTAACACAGAGATATCTGTGTTTTGAACCGTAGAATTAACTGTGACTTCTGTATTAACACGGAAGCGAACAGCTTGTTCTACATTCTCAGAAACTTGTGCGTAACCAGCAATTACTACACAGCTCAAAAGAACGAAAGTTAGAGTTAGTTTGCGCATAACATGCACCTATTTGTGATTAAATGACACTTAAGTGTTATAACAATCACCACTATTTAACAAGTGGAAATAGTTAAGCTTAGGCGTTATTTAGAACAATGAATATGCCATTATTGATGTTTCTAATTTATATGTTAAAAGTAAGAATAGATTTTGGGGTCGGTATTTTTTACTTGGTTGCCAAATCAAAAATATTGAATTGTAAAGATATATTACAATTAATAATGTTGAAAATGTGTGGATAAGAGAATTGAAATAATAAAACTACTTAAATAATCCATCTAATCGAGGACGAGAAATACCAAGAAATTTAGCAGCCCGGGACTTATTGCCATTAGTCTTTTTCAATACTTCCTCGGCAAAAATTTTATTTAGTTTCTTCAAATCTACTGCAGTAAAATTTAAGTCGAGTCGAATAATTTGTTTTGGAATTTGTTCGTCTCTATTTGAATTGGAGATATTAACCGAGATACTGTTTAATAAATTTTGAAAATCACTCATAGTTAACTTATTACTATCACAGAGTAAAACAGCTCTCTCAATTGAGTTTTTTAATTCGCGAACATTTCCGGGCCATTGATAAGCAGTTAAGAATTGTCTGGTTTCCAGGTCAATTTTTTGAATTCGTTTTCCAAATTGTTTGCTAAATAATTTTAAATAATAATTGGCGATAGTAATAATATCCCCAACTCTTTCTCGAAGAGGGGGTATTTCAATTGCAACAACATTGAGGCGATGATACAAGTCTCTTCTGAAAAGATTTTTGTCAACCATTCCTTCTAAATCACGATTAGTTGCTGAGATAATTCTTGCATGAATTGGTATATCCTTCGTTCCCCCTAATCGTCGGATTATTTTCTTTTCTATTGTACGTAAAAGTTTTGATTGCATTGTATAGCTTAAATCGCCAATCTCATCTAAAAATAAAGTGCCCTTCCCTGCAAGTTCAAATAATCCATATTTTCTTACGCGGGCATTGGTGAATGCTCCTGGCTCGTATCCGAAAAGTTCTGACTCTAATAAATTTTCCGGGATGGAAGTACAAACTATATCAATGAATGGAAAGCTGCCTAATTTACTTTCATTATGAATTGCACGTGCTAAAAGTCCTTTGCCGACACCTGTCTCGCCTAAGATCAGAATATTTGAAGTACTTTTCTCGGCAACTCTGCTGCTTAGAGAAATAGTTCTTTTCATAATTTCAGAATTTCCGATCATCGACTGAAATGAGTGCTCACTTAATCCAAACCCCCTGTGAAATCTATCTTCAGTTAAATATGAATTATTTGAAATTATCTCTTTTAAATAGTCAGTAAATTTGTAAAGCTCATAGGGAAGTAAATAAATTGAATGGAAACCCAGCTTAATCAAGGAGCTGATGACTAAGGCACTGGCAGTTGATGAGCATAAAATAATTTTGTTAGTGATAGTGTTTTTAATCTTTAGCAGGTTTCTCAATAAAGTTGATTCTGTCGAAGAAATATTAAAGATGAGTATATCGTTTGCCTCCGGCATTAGTGCACCCGGAGCAGATGTTATCAGCTCAACGCCTGGCAAAGATACTTGCATGATCGCTGACCTCACAGATGAGTAATCATCAGTATCGGAAAATATTTTAATCTTTACTTCTTTATCCGCCATTGTGAAGAATCGATTTTGTTATCTCAAAAGCAGTTAATACAGATTTTTTTTGGTAGTAAAAATTTCTTATGCGCTGATTAGTAATGTTTTCGAGTAAATATTTTAACGTAGAATAAGCATATTTTGAATAATGAATTGCTTTTGAAATTTGTCCTAATTCTTTGTAGCAAAGTGCCATTTCAATAAGAATCTTCCACGTAAGTTCCAGAATTTTTTCATCGTTCAATAAACTTAATGCAGATTCAAAATAGTTTAACGCTAATGCTGGATTAGATGCATTTAAGTTTTTAGTTACTCTTCCTAAAAAATACTCCTTTTCTGCATTAAAGAAAATATTATTTTCAATTATTGAAATATATTTTTGGTCTTTTAGCTGGGATAGTGCGGTTTCACTTTGATTACATCTCACTGAGTTTTCAATACTAAAATTCCAGGCTCGCAGATAATTTTTCTTATCTCCATTATCCAAATACCAGTTGGCGAGCTCCGAAAATGCAGGGATTAAATTATTAGCATCTTTAAAAGAACTTTCTAATGCTTTTAGAAATTTGAAATGAGTCTGTATTCGATCGGAAAAATCTCTATTACTTAGAAACTTCTCATACTCTATAATCTTTTTGGAAAGCCCGGATTCATTATCAAGAAGGAAATCTAAATATCCATTGAGAAACATAGACTCAAATACATCATCGTTCATACCGGCATCTTTAAATATCTTTATAATTTCAATTAACCATTTGTCAATTGAATTAAATTCATTTAAATCAATAAATAATTCACTGAGATTGAGTCGAGCTACAGCTTCTCCGATCGTATCCCCAAGGCTAAGAAAAATTTTTCGTGCTCTTTCAAATTTCTCAAGAGCATTTTGATGATCAAACTTATCATGATAATAAACACCATAATTCAACATCTGATTCGCTTCTTGCACTAAACTCCCGATAGAGGAATTAATTTTTAATGCTTCATTCCATGCTGATTCTGCTTCCGTAGTGTTTCCCGTGATATTATGCAAATTGCCAATGTTATTTAGTGTATTCGCCAGCCTACTTACAATTTTTGACTTATTAAAATATTTTGCAGCAGATAAGAATTGATTCATCGCCTCTTGAAAATTATTCTTGAAGTTTATGTGAATAAGAGCTATTAAATTATGAGCCTTTCCTTTATTTTCATTACTTGCACTTGGGTTTTGAATTATTTCCTGGCAGATTTCCAGCGAAGACTCATAATTGTTTAACTCATACTCTGCATTAGCTAGTTCAACATTTAATTTTTGCCTCTCTTGTTCATCGTTGATTATGGCCAACATAGAAAGAAGAACGTCTTTTCCTTGTCGAGCTTTATTTGTTTCAGTAAGTGATTTAGCTTTCATTAGCCATAAATGAAAAAATTTTGCTTTCTCAGAAATGTCGTTTTCTAATTTCTCAATCGAATCTAATGCAGCAGTATAATTCAGCAATAAATAATTTCTTTCTGCAAGCAAGGAATAAACATAAAACTGCTGCTCTTTACTCAACTGCAATTCACTCAATTTATTAAGCAGCGTTACTTGATAAGAAAATGCAGAAATTATTTCAGCATGTTCAATTTCTTCTTTATAAAGGGAAAATACTAAAGCAATGTTACCAACAATTTCAAAATGGCGGGCTGTTTCTAACTTATTAAAATCAGGAAGTCTTTCTCTAATTTTGTTTCCAATTTCTCCGTGAAAAGTTTTTTTGTCCTGAATGATTTCATAAACGAATTTTTTTATACCCGGCGAGGTAAAAGCAATGTAATTGATAGTTTGATAATTTTGAATAATGTTTTGATAAAATAATCTCGTAAGGATTTTTTTGACTTCCATTTCGGACATCCCTGTTAGTGCCTGCATTGATTGCTCATCAAGATTCATTTCAAATGATGAAAGAATCTGAGCGAAGTTTCTTTCTTCCTCACTCAATGAAGCAATCCTCAATCTAAATATTTCGGATTGGGAGCCGCTGAGAATTTTATCAACTTCCTCATCTGCTTGAATGCTGATTCCATCAGGAGAGAACTTTAGCACCCCCAGAAAAATTAAATCATCAATGAAATTAATTAAACTGCCTGGTAATAAATCAGCATATCTGAGCATAATTTTTTCCAGATCATCTTTAGGGAATAAACTGAAAAAACTTCGCTCTATAAAATCGTGAAGTTGAACTGAAGTAAAAGAAGATAAATCAAGCTCAGTAATATTATGTAGTTTTTTAACTTTTGAATCGATACCCGAGTTGTCAGTCAAAATTATTTTTGCGCCATTCACCTGCAAGAATGGAATAACTTCCTGGAAAAATTCTAAATTGAATTCATCCATTTGATTATAATCATCAATCACAAGAATTAGTTGAGTTGACTTTGCAATAGATGCTAACAGGGTACGAAGCTCTGAAGTATTCATTTTTTCCCCTTTGCCAACAAATTTTGTCAGCTCAGATTTTAATGAATCATCGATGGACGAATAAACTTCAGGGCAGTATAAAATTTTATTGAAAACAAATTTTAGAAATTCTTCACCGGTTTTAGAAATGCCCGATCTGATTACGACTGCATTTTCAAACAAATACTCGATTTCACTGAGAACAGAACTTTTACCCGCTCCATCAAAACCATGCAAAGAGTATGTCTCTGAAATATCTGTGTTACTTAAAAAGTTTCGGATAATATTTATTATATCTTTTCTTCCGGTAAAAACTGATGCGGGATGAAAATCCTTTGACATTAAGGAGTCAACCTGAACATTAAGCTCACCCAAAATTTGCAAAGAATTTTCATATCTGTTACCCGGATCTTTTTCGAGTAAACGAGATATTACTTTTGAAAGTCCCGGAATAATTTCTGTTGATTCTATTGTGAAATTTTCTTCGATATGCGCCTTGTAAATTTCAATCTCTGATAACTTGCTAAAGGGAAATTTTTTAAAAATAAGTTTGTATAAAAATATACCCAGTGAGTAAAGATCCACCCGGTGATCAAATGATTTATTCTGAAGAAGTTCCGGAGCGATATACTCGGCAGAACCCCTGCGCTCCTGTAAAGTTACTTCCGATCGCTTTACAGCAAAGCCCATATCTATTAGTTTTATTTTTGGTGTGCGATTTTCAATTCTGCAAAGTATATTTTCAGTTTTCAAATCAAAATAGATATAGTCTGAAAGGTGAAGGTAAAACAATGCCGAGCATATTTGTTTTATTATTTCTGTTAGCAAACCGGGATCATTTGAAAAGTCTATATCACCAATTGTATTCCCCGGGAAATACTCTAATGTAAAAAACATACTTCCGGTTTCAACACCAAAATCTGTCGGGGTGCAGTTCATTATAGTTGAGAACTCAAATGCTTTAATAATCCCCGGATGATTAAGTTTTTTTAAAGTAAAAAATTCATTTCTGAAAATGTTCCTTTCGTTCTCGCCCGCGTCTTTTGATAATACTTTTAATGCTATATCTATTTCTGGAAATTCAAGATCGGTGCAAAGAAATACCCGGCTCCTGCCCCTCCCCAATTCTTGCTTAAGTACATATCGTTGATTAATCATAATTCTAATTTCTTTTTAAGCGATGAATTTATTTTACCCGCAATATCATTTGCTGAATAAAGTGTGAAGATTAATATTAATGCCGGAAAAACTATCATCCACCAGGCTTGTGATAAATAACTTTGCCCGTCCTCTATCATTTTTCCCCATGACGGATAACTATTTCCGGCACCAAGACCCAAATAGCTAAGTGCCGATTCTGCTAGAATGACATTCCCAAATTGAAAAACAAGATTTACAATCACAGAGGTCAAAATAACTGGAAATATTTCTTCGTTCATTAAGGCAGAGGCAGATAATCCAATATGCTTTGCAGAAAGGAAGTAATCTTTATTTTTGATTGCTATCACTTCAGTTCGTACTATTTTAAAGAGACTCATCCATCCCGATATACCTAGCACAACTATAACGGACAGGATTGATCCTCCAAACAGAGATAGAATTAGTATAATTAAAAATATTACCGGAAAGGCTAAAAACATATCGGTTGTGTGATTTAATACTAAACTAATAACCCCTCCTTTATAACCGGCGATAAAGCCGAGTGAAATCCCCAGTATAAAAGTAATCAGCACCGCAGTTAATCCGATGAATAAAGATACCCTCGTCCCATAAATTATTCTTGAAAAAATATCTCTGCCATATTCGTCTGTGCCGAATAGAAATAAACTTTCCCTGATACTGCAAAAATCTTCCAGAGCCTTTCCTTCTGTGTCAATAATTTTTTTTTGTTTTCCTTGATAATAGTAAAAATGGTCCCTTGTATCTATGCTGTCAGCATAAATAATATTTGAATTGAATGTATTTAGTACTGACTTGTTTTTTAACTCAAGGAATTTCTCATTGATGTTTGTAGTTGATTTGTTTTGATTGACTAGTTCAATTCTGATTTTGGATTCTAATGGTTTTAAAAGTTTTGTGACTGAAATGTTTTTTTGAAAATCGGGATTGAATGGAGCAATAACGGGGGCGAAAATAAAAAATGAAACTAGCACAACTACAATAATTCTGCTTAATGAAATATTTAGTTTCAACCAACCCCACTTTTTCCTTTTAATTATAAGAAATATTAATACAATAATGGTCATGATTGAAGAGATGAAAATATCAGCCATTGAAAAACTAAGTTGATTGATCGCAAAATCAGCATCATAAAAAATCAACTCAATAAAATTTAAAAGAAGTTTAAAACCAACACCGATTTTTTCAATTGTAAAAAAAATGATAACTGATAGGTATAATATTGTAAAATGGTAGAGCTTCAAATTCATTTTAACCAAGCATTTCTTTGATCACTCTTTTATCCAGTTTGCCTTTTATCAAGTCAGCTAAAAAATTACTTAGAATTATAAGCGCACCTGAAATAAAGACACAGCCAATCACTAATGGATAATCTCTTTGAAGAATAGCATTTACCGTTAACCTCCCCATTCCAGGAAGGGAAAAAATAACTTCAGTAATTAATGTACCACCAAGCAATATTCCAAGTTCTACCCCCGCCGCAGAAATTAATGGAGAGATAGAATTGGGAATGATGTGCTTCAGAATAATTGTTCTTTCCCCAACCCCATTTGCACGTAAATTTGTGATAAAATATTTTGTTGATATTTCCTTCATATTATCAGAGGCATATTTATAAAAAAGAGCTGTCCCTCCCAATGATATTGTGAGCACGGGGAGAACTAAATGATGGAAATAATCGAGCAGCTTTCCTATAAAATTATATTGGTCGAAATCAAATGACTTAATTCCCGACGAAGGGAAAAGTCCTGTCAGGTCTGAAAATATCATCAGAAAAAAAACACCTACCACAAATGATGGAAGAGCAAAAATGAAGATGCTTGCAGAAGAAAAAAACTTATCAAGCTTTTCCCTGTTTTTCTTTAGTACTAAACTCGCAAGGAAAATTCCAATAAAGATTTCAATTAGGAAGCTTAATAATGCAATCACCGCAGTTAATGGGAGATGCCTGAAAATAACGGTTGAAACAGGTTCACGAAAACTGTATGATACTCCGAAATCTCCCACGATTAAATTCATTAGGAAATTTTTATACTGCACTAAGATAGGCTCATTCAATCCAAATGAAATATTTACCTGCTCGGCAAGTGCGGGGTTTAGATCGGGTGAAATAAATTTTTGTGTATAACTTCCCGGCGATATTCTTAAAAGTATGAACATCATCGTAATCAATAAAAACATCACAGTGATTGACGATAACAATCTTTTAAGCACTAATTTCACCAGAGTGTTTTTCATGTTGATCTACTTTTGAAGATTCCATTCCCAGCATTGATGAATAACGCCGAGCGGATCAATGGAAATGTTTTTGATCCTTGAGTTGTAAACAACAATATTATCAATCCAGTAAAGAAAAATAACAGGCTGATCTTCATGCATAATCATTTCAAATTTGTGAAGTAAATCAAAATATTTTTTTTCGCTCATTGAAAAACCAAGTTCATCTAATATTTGGTCTGCTTCCTTGTTTGAATAGCCAACTATATTTAAAGGACTTTTATCAAGATCAGAATACCAGTAAGGCTTTAATTCAATGGGGATTGGAACTGACCAGCCTGCCATGAATGCATCAATTTTTTTTGACATAACATTTTCAATGAACACTCCCAATTCCAAGGTTTGTATTTGAACCTCCACCCCCGCTTCGCGAAGATTATTCTTTATTAAAGTTCCCGCAAATTCCCGAAGAGGGTTACCCGCCGGCACAAATAAATTAATTAAAAATTCCTTCCCGTTTTTTTCAATAATTCCATTATCATCGGAATCATTCCATCCCTGTTCTTTCAAAATTTTTTTTGCCTCAGCTAAATCATATTGGTAGGGGGAAATAGACGAATCGGATGAAGTATTAAAAATATTTGTGACCGGACTATAAGCAAGTTGACCGTAATCACCAAGAAATTCAGTTAATATTTCCTGCCTGTTTACAGCCATAGTCAAAGCTTTCCGTATTTCTTTATCTCCCCAAATTGGGTGGGGTCTTATTATTTTAGTACGATTATATTCTTCATTGTCTATGTTGCTTAAACCAATAAAATCATACTGCCTTCCTTTAATTGGTCCAACTGAAAAACCTTTTAGCTTTTTGAAGTTATTAGCGTCCTCGCTTTTAATATCTTCCAGCAAATCTACTTCACCGCTGCGAAGCTGACTTATTCTGCTGTTGTAATCAGGAATAATTTTAAAAATAAGTTCACTAATATTTTGTTTATCATACAAAAACGAAGTGGAATCTGAAGTCAATATTATAGCTGAGTTTCTATCCCAGTTTTTTAACTTAAAGGGTCCATTACTTACGGGCTTAAAATTAAATTCTGCAGTCGGCAAATCGCTTCTTTTATATTTTTCTAAAATGTGTTTTGGAAGAAGAGGAACACCAATATCAAACAAATTAGGATTTGAATGAGGTCTAAATTTCACAATAATTTTGGTGGGGGAAATTATTTCAAATGATTTATTGATATCAATGTGCTGGTTATCTTCGGTATAAAAATTATCGAAAGTTCCTAACAGTCTGCTATTAACTGCCGGATCGGAATAAAGATCAAAAGAATAAATAACATCTTCAGTTGTAAACTTCTCTTTGTCAGTCCATAAGATATCATCACGTAATTGCAATGTCAATTCGGTGCTGTCGTTATTCCAACTCCAGCTTTCTGCTGCCATAGGGTAAGAAACAATATTTGATTTTGAGTTATCCCAGCGGTGCTGAACTAAAGATAAAAAAAGAAGTTCGACAATATTTGATTCTGTACCGGAAAATGAGTAGAGAGGGTTTAAGGATTGAATGTCTTCTCCAACTGCAATTACAACGCGATCGTTTATTACCACTGATTCATTTTGACAAGATGAAAAACCAAGCAACAATGCTGTAATAAAAATCAAGATGTATTTCACGCTGGATACAATCCTTTAAAAGTAAAGTTTATATGTTTACTGTTAATTTATTATTTTGTTGAACAAAACCAAAAATCAATTCTATTTTCAGAATGCTTAAAGTCGAGCTTGATAAAATTATTCTTAAAGGCAGCAGTCAAAAAAAATTGCTTCTTCAGAATATTAATTTTACTTTACCAGCAAGTCATATTTTTACAATCATTGGTAAAAATGGAAGCGGTAAGACTACTTTAGTAAAAGCATTAACAAAATTATTAGATGAAATTTATTTTGAAGTAAACGGTAATATCTTTTTTGAAAATGAAAACCTTTTTTTAGCTGCCGATGATAGATTGAATGTATTACGGCGCAGTAAAATCAAATATGTTTTTCAGGATGTTATTAATTGCTTTGACCCGCTCAAAAAATTGGGATATTATTTTTCCTTAATTGATTGCGATAACTTTGAAACTGAAAAAACTTTGGAATACTTTCGACTACCCTCCCAAAATAAAATTGCTTCGATGTTCCCTTATGAATTGAGCGGTGGAATGGCACAAAGACTAATGTTTGTGCTGGCTTTGATTGCTAATCCTTCGCTGATAATTATGGACGAACCCACTTCCGGAATAGATGTTGGCATCGCTAATCTTTTTTTGCTTAAGATGAAAGAGTTCATTTCTCAGTCCGATCATTCGATTTTAATGATAACACAGGATATTGATTTTGCCTTAAAGGCTGGTGGAAAAATTTCGTTGTTAAAAGATAAAAGCCTGTCTGAATTCGTTCCTGCAGAATCGTTACTCAATCAAGATAGTCTTAATAAGGATAATTTATTATCAGCCTACAGAGAATTGCTGTGAAACCTATTTTATCTGTTAAAGAACTGACTTACAGTGTGAACACTAATTCCGGAAGGAAAATTATACTCGATAATATTTCTTTCACTCTGGAGGAAGGAAAAATTCTTGGCATCGCCGGAGAATCAGGAAGCGGTAAAACTACACTTGCTAAAATTTTATGCGGCTTAAATATTCCTGATTCCGGCAAAATTATTTTTAATAACTCCACAGAATCAACTGAAAAAAACAATATCCAGATTTTGTTTCAAAATAACGGCGAGTTATTAAATCCTTACCGCAAGGTAGAAAATATTTTGGGTGAGGCGTTAGCGATTGGAAGAAAGAAAAACAATCAATCATTAGAGTTGAAAGAGCTGATGCAAATAGTTGATATTGAAGAAAACCTTTCGCATCGGAGATGTTATCAGTTAAGCGGGGGGCAGCAGCAGCGCGTGGCGCTTGCAAGAATACTTGCAGTAAAACCAAAACTCATAATTCTCGACGAACCATTCTCTGCACAGGATACCGAATCGCAGTTAAACTTTTTAAATCTCTTTAAAAAGATAAATGCTGAATTAGGCACCACATTAATTTGCATTGCACACAGTCTTAAAATTTTAAGAAAACTTGCCCACGAAGTAATTATTCTTTATAAAGGTAAAATAGTTGAACAAGGAAAAACAGAAATAATTTTTTCTTCACCGCAGCATAATTATACAAAGTTCCTGCTAAAAGCCGAAAGTTATGATTTGAAGTATGAAGATATTTTTGATGAGTAATTCTTCAAAATATATTTTGCGGAAATTATTTTAACACTATCATTTTTTTAACTGATGTATTAAAAGCTTCAAGCTTGTAAAAGTATATCCCCGAAGCCAAACCAGTGGCGTCAAAATTAACTTCGTATAAACCCTTTTCCTGATTTTCATTTACTAAAACTTTTACTTCTTCGCCAAGAATATTTAGAATAGAAAGTTTAACTTTGTGATAAGCCAATATCTCATAAACAATTTTTGTGCTCGGGTTAAAAGGATTGGGAAAATTGTTATACAAAAAGTCAGTTACAGGCAGTCTGAAAAAAAATTCCTCTCCCAAATTCAAGGAATCAATTTTTACTACGCTTGACCAGATATCTTTTCCGCTGTTACTAACAGTAGTTTCGTAAGACAAAATAAAATTATCGCCATTGCAATCAATGCTTAACGGTCCTGATTCCGAAGTGTAGTTATCTTCAGGATAATTATACAAATGATAAAACCGGGATTGGCGGTCGTTATCATTTTCATATAATGCAAACGCTTTAGTCTCATCATTAAATGCCAGCAATGATTTTTGGTTCTCAAATTTCAGAATGTTGTACTTCAAAGTGGAAGAAAGCGTATTTATGATATCTGAGTATTTATATATGCCGCCATCATTATATCTTCTAACTAAATTGTAACGGTAATAATCTTTTTGAAATAAAATGACCGAGTTTAATCCATCATTTTTACAAGTTAGGCTTAATGAATATGGATCTAAATAGGAGTAATCAATTATAAATTGGCTTTCAATTAAATCACTGTCTTCATTATAAAATTCACCGTAAATAGCATTGTCTGAAATTAGCAGCGAATCGGAATAGTTTTTCCAGGTCACAAAAATATTAAAGGAAGTATCAATCGAAATCTTAATAGGCTTAAAGAGAATATTAGCAGTAGCTTGTTTTATAGTTTTGGAAGAAGAAATAAAATTTAATTCCGAGTCAGTTCGCCTTATTGTCGCATAATTATTATTATACCAGCAGAATAATAATTCATCGTTATTATTTATACCAAAAGAAAAATCAAAGTTCAGGTTGTCAGTGTTACTTTTTACGAATACATTACTTCCTAATTTTTCTCCTGTTGTGCTTATACGCTGCAGATAAAAATTTGAATTGAAGTTTGCGTCCAGGCTATTAAAACTAATGACAAAAGTTCCATCTGAAAATGAGCCGATGGATTTTTTTATTTCTAAAGTTTCTGTGTTATCACCTTCATTTATTCGAATGTTTTCTCCGATCGGATTGAAAAACTTATCATAAACCTGCGCATATAAATCTTTGCCGCCGTTGCGCTGGTCTTCCCAAACTATAATAGATTCTCCTTTGTTGTTGAATTTAACCAAAGAATTTGTTTGATCTGCGTTTGAGATGTCATCATTTATTTTTTCAAATTCGTTTGAAGAATAAAAACTACTTGCAAATTTTTGAAAACCAATATCATCATTACCTACATTCGAATACACTGCTGCAAGATAACAAGAATCATTTACTACATTAGTTAAGCAATGACTGAATGGTACGATAGGAGAATCAGTATTAAAATGAAATATGAACCATGAATATTTTAGCTCTCCCAGGTTGTTGATCTCTACAGAAAGAGCATCTTTATAATCACCAAAAACCATATAGAAATTACTATCCCGATCCGTAGAAATATCTAATACTTTCAATCCATAACTTGTGTATGAAATATTTGAAATATCAGAAAAAGAATTTGTATTTGAATAAAAAATCCTAAATTTTATCTTACTAAAATTTTCTGATGAACCCCTTTCGGCCCAGGCGATTAAATAGTTTCCGTTATTCAAAGCTTTTATTTGTGGAACATCGATAAATGAAGTTACATCAGCGACAGTAAAAATTATATTGTTTCCTTCTTTACTGCCAAGGGAATTAATCTTCTGAAGAATTATTTGTAAAGAATCACTTTTGGGTGATTTCCAGGCTACATAATAATTACCGTTCCCATCCGCATCAGTTGAGTTTCGCCATTCAAACTGAGGATAATAAATCGAAGAATCATTAATTATAATATTACTATATGACAGATTATTTGAGGCATCAACATACCTCGAATAAATTCTGTAAGAAGAGCTACTGTTCCATGCCACCCAGGTGATAATAAATGATCCATCAGAATTAACAGCAACAGCGGGCGAAGAGGTTATAGTATTTTCACCCAAATTAATATTCATACTTGAGCCTATTTTCTGTCCGCTGCTGTTAAATCTCTGTACCGCTATATTGTAAGAATCCCTGTCCCAGGCTATTACAAAATCGCCATTAACATTCGCATTTATTGCCGGAGCGAATAAGGAAATTTGTTCGTTATCATTAACCTTAATATTATCTCCGATCCTTTCTTTATTTTGGTTATAGAATTGGCAGTAAATACTATAATCATTGAGGCGCTGATCAATCCATACAAATGCAAAATTACCCTCCCCATCAATAGCAGTGCTTATTCCCGACTGACTAGCACCAACTTCACCTTCAAGCGAATTAACCCGGAAGGCATCTTTTACTATTGCAGCTTCAGTTGTATCACTTAATGTTGAGTCTCGTTTATTTAAAAGCAATCCTTGAGAAAAAATTACATCTGAAAGTGAAATAATCACAAATATTATATTCACAGCGAAGTTTAAATTTATTTTCTTCATAGTAAGTGCCTTTTCAATTTACAGACAAATTAAAAATAAAAATTTATCCCAAGACCAACGCGAGTGACAAATTCCGAGTATGTATAACTGAAGGTATTAGTTGTCGTACTAAATTCACTAATACTTCGGTAATCATAATCAGCAGAAGATGTGGAATAGATAAACCTGATGTTTGAAGTTAATGATAGAGATTCGTTAAAGTAATATTCGGCTCCAAACCCGAAATTGAAATGAAGGGGCGAGTTTAATTTTTTTAGATAGTCTTCAATATTATTTTCAGTGACCGGCAAAATTTCATCGGGGGGAAATAAATCTTCCGAAGAGTTTTCAGCAAAAGCAAACTGTTTGCCCATCCCTGCAAGAACATAAACGCTGACATTGTTAGAAACGAAATCTTTTATATAATATTTTAATCCAAGTGAAAAATCCAGAATATTTAATCCGAGTTTAGTTAAATCACCCGAGTTGTATTCATAACCTTCCTGCCTATCATGGAATTCTTCTCTTCTTTCGATGTAAGATGATAAATAAGTTAAATCAAATGTTATACGAAAATTTTTAACTATTTTATAAGATAGCTGAGCCTCCATATTTAAAGAGGAATTTGTACTAAAATAAGTTTGTGGATCATCGGCGGGATTGTAGTATAAATAGATTCCGTAAATTTTCCCCGAGTAATAAGGCACATACAAAACGCCAAAAGACCAGTCATTCTCATTTGCGCTTATCTTTCTCTTAATGACTTCTTCAATTTCGATTTCTTTATCTTCCGAATCTTCTGTCTCTTCAGGATGTTCTTCTTTAATCATTGATAATCTTTTAAGCTCATCGTTTGCTTGCTTTTCCTTTTCTAATCTATCCATTCTTTCCGAAATATAATTTTCTATTTCGTCCAGGTCAGTTTTATATCCCCCATCCTTTGAGTAAATTTCTCCCAAATCCTGCATATTTATTTTATCTACTGCAAGCAGAATAACCGACTCGGTCTGCTGATTTGCATAAATAAAATTCACTTTTGATTCTTCAACTTGTGAGATTAAACAAGGATAAGTTCTTCCATCTATTAAGAAGATTGTATCAGGATATGGATTTTGTGAATAGACCAAGAAAGGAAGCAGCACAATCAATAATGTTTTCATTAGAGACTCCTCTGAAAAGTATAGAAATAATTTTTTAGAAATAAATTGATGAAAAGAAAAAACGAACCGCGTGATGAAGCAAATTGAGGAGAGAAAAAACCAATCGAATTTTTTAACGGAGGCTTAAACCATAAAAGAGAAAACAACAAAACAAAACTCACATATTTCAAATTACGCCCACAAATAAATTGCCCAATAAATAATTAAACCGAAAATATCGCAACTGCAAAAAGTTGTTAATTATTTTCCATTTCAAACTTATACTTAAAATTTGAAATCCTGAAAAACAATTTTTAAAAAAAGGAGGTAAAAATTAATCCCATTTCAAACGAATGAAAAAGTAACACAAACGGCAATACCATCTGTGCGCTTAAATTAAATTAATCAAAAAACATTTAAGAATTATTTGACATTGGCAAAAGCAGATAATAAGTTAAACCAAACAAATGTGGATGATTTTATGGAATCGGGAACTAAGATAGAAAATTTAAACAAACTTATTTTGAATACAGGAAGGGGGAAAAAGCGCGCTTGACAAACTCCTGTAATTATGGAATATTATCACGCAAAAAGATTATTAAACTGAATGAAAATTAATTTTTTACTGTTGAGAACATCCCCACCACCGGAATATTTTTAAGCAATTTGGCGGATTAACTGAGAGCTCGGCAGTTATACATTTACAAAAAATATGACAAAAAAAATATTACTTTTTCTTTTGTTTTCTGTTAATATTAATTATTCCCAACAGAAAGAATACTCGTACGATTATATTTTAAAATTTAGCACACTAGATTTGATAACTGGAATTCATTATGAAAGTTCAACAATTCAATTGGGACTTGAAAAAGGTTTGTCAGAAGATTTGTCAATTAATTCAGAATTAGGATACTCGGTTCATATAGACAGAAAGCCAGATATTCTTTCCATTAATCTTGATAATTCAAATGGATTTGCTTTTGAAACTGAAATAAGAAAATATATTGATAGAGAAGAAGTCACTTACACTGGACAATATTTCAGCATAGATTTTCTATTTCGTTATTTAGATGCTAAAAATCATCATTGGGCATTTTTAGTTGAGGATGAAGAGATATCTAGCTTTATTGAAAAATATTCGGTTTATAGAAATGAATGTGCTTTACATTTGAAATATGGTTATCAAAATATTTCTATTGCTGGTTTTGTTTCAGATTTTTCAATTGGGATTGGCTGGCGATATATTACAAGTAGAACGATTAGTAATTATCCATTATCTTTTATAGAAGGCGAATTTCCATATAATAAACCTTTTAGTCACGGTAGTCGTAATTTTCTAAGTTTAACAGCAGCGATTAGGATTGGTTGGTCATTAAAATAAAAAACTGCAAAGGAGACTTAATTTCTTTCCGTAAGAAAACATTTCATGAAATTTTATGCAGCACACAAATATTGAAATAAAAGCAAGATCAAATAATCATCCTGAAATAAGAAATATATTAAAAGACCACCACGCCGAATTTATCGGTACTGATCATCAGGTTGATACTTATTTTAAAGTAAATTTTGGAAGACTTAAGCTCAGGGAGGGTGAGATAGAAAATCATTTGATTCATTATCAAAGGGAAAACCAAACCGGACCAAAACAATCTGATGTAACTCTTTTTAAATCAAATCCCGGATCATCATTAAAAGATATTTTAATCAAAGCATTGGGTGTTTTGATAATTGTTGATAAAACAAGAGAAATATATTTTATTGATAATGTGAAATTTCATTTAGACAGTGTAAATGATTTAGGAAGTTTTGTGGAAATTGAAGCCATTGATAAAAGCGGGACAATTGGTAAAGATATGCTGTATGAACAATGCAGGTTTTATCTTAATCTTTTTAATATTTCGGAGGAAGATTTGATACCGGATTCATACAGCGATATGTTGATTCAAAAATGATTCACGGTTAATTTTAAATATTTTAATTTGATTATCCCCCGCCTTTAATTTACTTTGATTAAATAATTTTTTTTTCAATTATTAGAAAAAAATTATTACGTTTGAACTGTTAATCGTCCGAAATATTTTTTCGGAGTATTTGGAAGCATTAAAATCAGGAGAGACAAAATGCCCACCACAAAAGAAAACCTCAACGAAGCTTTCGCAGGCGAAAGCCAGGCTAATCAAAAATATCGCGCATTTGCAAAAAAAGCCGAGCGCGATGGATTCCCAAACATTGCAAAACTTTTTAAAACCGCTGCTGAAGCCGAACGAATTCATGCCGAAGGACACTTTGGTGCTTTAGACGGAATCGCTTCAACTGTTGAAAACTTAAAAGCAGCAATCGCCGGAGAAACCTACGAGTACACAACTATGTATCCGCCAATGCTTGAACAAGCAGAAAAAGATAATCACAAAGCAAAGCGAATGTTTAAATATGCAGTCGGCGCAGAAGATGTTCACGCACAGCTTTATAAACTTGCGCTTGCCGCAGCAGAAGCCGGGAAAGATTTAGATGTAACTGAATTTTATCTTTGTCCTGTTTGCGGACATATTGAATTTGGTAAGCCTGATGAAAATTGTCCGATTTGCGGAACGCTTGCCTCTAAGTATGTAAAGGTTGCTTAAGAATTATTAAAACCAATTATTAAAAAATCTAATTATAATATTAAATCATTTTAAAGGTGTGTGAAATGAAAAAGGTATTTTTTCTTTCTGTACTTTTGTTTTCTTTGTTCATCGTTTTTCTAACAAATACCCCTGCCCAAGAAACCAGCAACGTGACTTCGAAATACGATTTTATTCCAGGCGAAAAAGTAATTTTCTTCGATGATTTTACTGCAGAAAATATTGGAGACTTTCCAATTCAGTGGAACACTACTGGATCCGGTGAAGTTGTTACCACTACTCTCGCTGAGGGTAGGTGGTTTAACATTACAAACGCAAAGGGAATTACTACTCTTGATACTCCAATAGAATTTCCAGAAAATTATACAATTGAGTTTGATGTTATTCCGCACAAAAACGACAAGAACAACAGTACTAATTTTAATTTTTATCTGATAAGTACATCAAAACCCAAAGATCTGATGTTTGGCCTGGCAAGGCCCGGTGATGCTGGTGTAAAATTCAGTTTCGAATACAAAAATTATTACAAAGCTTACTATAACGACAAAGGTAAAACACCGGACCTTTCCGGTAACGAAGATGAACCCAAACTTAAAGCTGATAATAAATATAGGGTTTCTGTCTGGGTGCAAAAGGAACGCCTAAGGCTTTATATAGGCGAGCAGAAACTTTTTGATCTTCCAAAAGCCTTGTCTAAAAACTTTAAATACAATATGATTCGTTTTGATGGCGGTACGCCGATGATTAGCAATGTTCGCATTGCAACAGGCTTGCCGGATATGCGCAGTAAACTTCTTACCGAAGGAAAATTAATTAGTTACGGAATTTATTTTGATGTAAATAAGGATGTTGTAAAACCTGAATCCTATCCTTCAATTAAAGAGATTGCCGCTATTCTTAAAGATAATCCAACAGTAAAAATAAAAATTGTTGGTCACACAGATTCTGATGGCGATGATAAATCAAATCTAGATTTATCTAAACGACGTGCTGCTTCTGTAAAAAATGTTCTGGTAAAAGATTTTGGAATTGATGCCGAAAGGATTGAAACCGATGGCAAAGGTGAGGCTGAACCTGTTGCTAATAATGATAGTTCGGTTAATAAAGCTCTTAATAGAAGGGTTGAGTTTATCAAAATTTAATTTAAATTTATCCGTGGAGATTGTTAAATGAACAGTCTCCATTATTTATCTCTAAATTTATGAATAACTTTACCAAACATATTTTATGTTGGTTTACTTTTCCATTTATTGCGATATTTAATGCAACATTGCGGGAACTAATTTATAAAAAACCATTGGGCGATTTAGCTGCGCATCAAATATCAACAGCAACAGGAATTATTTTCTTTGGGATAATTTTTTATTTCATTTTTAAAAGATGGAGAATTAAATCTGTAAAACACGCCGTACTTCTTGGTATCGTCTGGCTTGCATTAACAACTCTGTTTGAGTTTGGATTTGGGCACTACGTAATGGAAAACTCCTGGCAAAAACTTTTTCACGATTATAATCTCGCAGAAGGAAGAGTTTGGAGTTTATTTCTGCTGTGGATAACATTCGCTCCATTAGTTTTTTATTTTATACTAAAAAAGAAACCTGGTAAATAATTTATGAGCTGCATATCATTCCAATTCTAACCTGCCAAAATTTATTTTTTAATGTTCATTATTGTTTCGACTTTTAAATTGAAAATAAATCTTTTTAATTCTTTTGGTCAATCAATGAAAAAATTATTTCTGATTCTCTGTTTATTTGTGTTGTCGAACATCACCCTTCCGCAGCAAAGATTAATTGATTTTGTCAATCCCATGATCGGCACTGATGATATGGGACATACTTATCCGGGCGCAACTGTGCCGTTTGGTATGGTGCAGCTTAGTCCTGAAACCGATACAATACCTTATTCGCTGGGGCAGGGGTACAACAAAGATGTTTACCGCTATTGTGCTGGCTATCAATATAAAGACAGTTCAATAGTTGGTTTTAGTCATACTCATTTTTCTGGAACCGGGCATTCCGATCTTGGTGATTTTCTTATTATGCCGACCACCGGCGAATTAAAATTAAACCCCGGCACCAAACACAATCCCGATTCCGGTTATCGAAGCCGTTTCAATCATCAAACTGAAAAAAGCAGCCCCGGCTATTATTCGGTTTTTCTTAATGACTATAATATTAAAGCCGAGTTAACAGCAAGTGAACGGGTCGGTTTTCATAATTATACTTTTTCTGATTCTTCTTCAGCAAATATTATTCTTGATATGCTTTCCGGAATTTATAATTACGATGGAAAAGTTATATGGTCAAGTATTCGTGTTGAAAATGACACGCTCGTGACGGGCTTCCGTCAAACACGAGGCTGGGCGCGGACAAAGTATATTTATTTTGCAATGATTTTTTCAAAGCCAATAAAAAATTACGGCTATAAAAACGATGAGAAAATTATTTACAACGGCTTCTACCGCAAGTGGAATGAGCAGGAAAACTTTCCTGAAATGGCGGGGGCAAAAGTTCGTGCCTATTTTAATTTTGACATGAATAAAGATGAATCCCTTCAAATAAAATTTGCTTTATCTGGAGTTAGTACGAGTGGCGCATTAAATAATTTGCTTACTGAAATACCTCACTGGAATTTTGATAAAACAAAAAGCGATGCTGAAGATTTATGGGAAAAAGAATTAAGCAAAATTGAAATCACTGCTGACGACAATCAAAAAATTATTTTTTATACTGCTCTCTATCATTCATTTTTAAGTCCAACATTATATATGGATGTTGACAGCACGTATCGCGGCATTGATCAGAACATTCACAAAGCAAATGATTTTGCTAACTATTCCACTTTTTCATTGTGGGATACTTATCGGGCGCTTCATCCGCTTTTTACAATCATTCAACAGCAGCGAACTAATGATATAATCAATTCAATGCTTCAGCATCAACAGCAAAGTGTTCATAAAATTCTTCCCGTGTGGTCGCATCACGCAAATGAAAACTGGTGCATGATCGGTTATCACGCCGTTCCTGTTATTGTTGACGCATTTATGAAAGGTATTAGTAATTATGATGTCAATAATGCTCTTGATGCCTGCAATCTTAGTGCCTCTTACGATAAGTATGATGGAATCGGTGAATACTTAAAATACGGCTATGTTCCATTGGACTTAAATTCTAATTCTGCATCTAAAACCTTAGAGTATGCTTATGACGATTGGACAATTTTTAAAATGGCTGAAACTCTCGGCAGAAATCC
>DAOLIQ010000005.1:58972-77496 GCA_035328465.1 Ignavibacteriaceae bacterium
CATCTTGATTCATTATTTACCTTCGGTTTAGATGAATCACATTTTCAGCATTCAGAGGACATCAGCGCGGCAGGAATCATGGGCAATTATGTTCACGGAAATGAGCCGAGTCATCACGTCGCTTATTTATATAATTATGCAGGCGCTCCATGGAAAACTCAGGAAAGAGTTCATCAGATTGTCAAAAGATTTTATAGAAATACTAACGATGGGCTTTGCGGTAATGATGATTGCGGACAAATGTCAGCGTGGTATGTTTTCAGTGCTATGGGTTTCTACCCAGTTTGCCCCGGCACAAATGAATATGTTATCGGAAGTCCTGTTTTAACTGAAGCACTTATCCATTTAGAAAATGGAAAGATTTTTAAAATTAAATCTGAAAATTTGAACGACAAGAATATCTATATTCAATCAATGCTGTTAAATGGAGAAAAGTATGATAAACTATTTCTCCGGCATGAAGAGATAATCAATGGCGGCGAGTTCATTTTTATTATGGGACCTGAGCCAAATAAACAATTAGGACAAGAGGAAGAATCAATGCCTTATTCATTGAGTGATGAAAATTAATAGTCTATTCTGCATAAGTAACCGATTGAAAACTGAAGGGAGGGTTGCTTCCTGTAGTTTTAATTGTGTTCGTTTTGAAATTGGCTTTTGCTTTTGCAGGAATATTTTCTATTTGCGCTTCAACTTCTTTCCCTTGAATTTTATATGCGATTATTATTCCCGTAACTTCCTCGTCCGAAATATTTTCTGCCGTTCCTTCTACAAACGAATCTGAAAATCCTTCTGTTACTTGCGGCGCATTAATATCAAAACTATTATAAGTTGCCGTGTTTAGATTTCCCTCCACGACAATTTTTTCTTCATTGGAAAAAAAGAAAATGTATGCCCCGGCAATTAAAGCTGCGGCAGTAAATAAAAATAAAAGCGCTCTCATAATTATCCTTTCTTAGTTTTATCAAATTTACTTCTTGTTATTCTTAAAGGCAACTTTTTTTGATGTTGAAGTTCTTTGCAGGAAGCATTAGCTTGTAAACAAATAATTCAAAATTAATTGGAATCAATATGAACACATGTTTTCGCAATTCATTTTCTCGATCATCCCTGATCTTTTTAGTCATGCCCATCTTGTTTATTGCTTACAACTGCACAAACGATGATCCTGTACAAAAAGGCGACCCGAAATATCTTGCCGAAATTGAACAATGGCACTCTAAAAGAATTGAAAGATTAAAAGGCGATAATAGCTGGCTGAACCTCGCCGGGCTTTTCTGGCTGAAGGAGGGTGAAAATAAATTCGGATCAGCTTCATCAAACGATTTGATTTTTCCAAAAGATAAATCGCCTGATTTTATCGGCACACTTATTTTAAAAGATAGTATTGTTTCTATAAAAGTTGCCGAAGGTATAAACGTAATCGCTAATGATATGCCTGTTACAGAACTTCAACTCAAAGACGATCTCTCCAATGAGCCTACTGTACTGAAACTTGGCTCGCTAAAGTGGTACGCTATCAAACGCGGTGATAGATTTGGAATTAGGCTGCGCGATCTCGAATCAGACTTGGTTAAAAATTTTACCGGCATAGATAGATTTCCCGTTAACGATAAATGGAGAATCTCTGCTTCGTTTGTTCCGTTTGAAAAGCCAAAAATTATTTCCATCCCCACCATTATCGGAACGCCCGACAAAATGATTTGCAGAGGTGAACTTCATTTCAAAATTGACGGAAAAGATTATACAATTCTTCCGGTAGATGAAGATGGAAGTTTATTTATAATATTTGCCGATGAAACAAACGGTGAAGAAACCTACGGCGCCGGAAGATTTGTTTATGCTGATCCGCCTGACTCAACTGGTAAAGTGATTATTGATTTCAACAAAGCTTACAACCCCCCTTGCATATTCACTCCTTTTGCTACTTGCCCATTGCCGCCGAAGGAAAATGTGATCCGGACAAAAATTACCGCTGGTGAAAAACTCTGGGGGAAAGGTCATTAAATAATTCTTTTCACACTAATGAATTGTCACACTGTTTTGCCCGCACCAAAGGCGGGGTTGTATGGTGAACTTGCCTTAGCTGAAAGTAAAAAAGCACGGAAGTTCTTCAGGTGGAAACTTTTATATCTTCTATCGCTTCCAGACCTTCAGCCGCAGGGATAAAATAACGAAGTGGAATTACTGCTCCACTCTTATCAGTTAGCTTTTTAATTTTCTTTTTAATTATAACGCTGTGTTCTATCTGAACATCACTCTCTATTTCTGAACCAAAAATATAACTCGTTCCTTTGATCAAAACATTTTTCCCGATTCGAAGTGGAAACTCATCACTGCCTGTCATATTAACACTTGATTCAATTCGGGAGCCTTCGCCAATCACTATATTTCCCTTAATTATATCTCCCCATAAAATTTGAACATTATCACCAATAAGAAATCTCTGATTCTTAAAACATGATAGATACACATTGTGATATACTTTAACGCTCTTTCCAAAAACTACATTACCATGTACATAGACATCCTTTTTGAACTCAACATTGTAATTCAATTTTACTCCCCTCCCTATATAAACACCCTTGCCGATTACAATATCAAGCGGCTCGCCTTTTTTATCCAGCTCAAGAATATCATTAACTACCTCTTCGTGAATAAAAAAATCATCCGGGTCATCAATCTCAATAATGTCCTTTAACATTTCATAAACCTGTTTGTTGCGGATTGCTTCCATTTCTTTTAATACAGATTTATTATTGAAGCCCATCACTGCATAATTGTTTGATGGACTGCTTGCTGTTACTGTTAAATTATTTTGATTGAAAAGTGATATAAGATCAGTTATATAAATTTCATTCTGAACATTGTTGCTTTCAAGTTTGCCGATTAAATCCCTTAAATATTTATATCGAAATGCATAAACACCCGAATTAAACTCATCTATTTCAAGTAATTCATTTTTAGTGAATGAAAATGTCTGTGAATTATATTTTAACAAATATGTTTCTCCCTCCCTTAATGCAAGAATATCTTTATACTCTTTTATTTCAATCACATTTCCAAAATGATTTCCGGAAGTTTTACCATTTACATCTTTTTCTTTAGCTCTGATAATCCTTCCATAATAATTACTCATTGGATCCCCGATATATTTCCCTGTCATCACCATCATATCAGCTTTAGACTCAATAAATTTTTCTCTAAACTCCGTCATTGTCTTAGCATCAATCAATCCCATATCACCGGGGAGGATGTAAACAATTCCATCATCAGCAAAATCTTCAATTCTACTTAATGCAACTTGAACAGCATGCCCGGTTCCGTTTTGCTCTTCCTGGTATGCAAATATTGTTGAATTTCGTTTACCTATTACTTGCATTACATCCTCTGCTTTAATCCCGACAACAATCACTGCATTAATATTTTTTATCCCCTGCCTGCAGGCATTAAACACCCTTTCAACTGTTGGCACTTCCCATATTTTATGCAGCATTTTCGAGCGATGAGATTTTATTCTCTTACCATGTCCTGCCGCAAGTATTATCGCTGCCTCGGTAAAGTGCGGATTAAATTTGGACGAAAGTTCATCAAGTAATTTGTAAACACCGTTGTTATTTTTTTCTGTCATTAACTTTTCCGTTTTAATACTATCTAGAATAAATGTATCCTTAATTCACAATTTCAAAATTAGTGGATTTTTGTATACACTCTAAATATTTATCTTTGCATAAAATTTTTTCATCAAAAGGATTTAAAATGAAATTACGACTTTTAATTTTTTCAATTTTTCTTTTAGTAATCTGTTCATCAGTCTATTCACAGGAAAAAGGATTTGGATTAGGCGTTATTATTGGCGAACCTACCGGGCTTAGTGCTAAATATTGGACTTCTGCAACAAACGCTTTTGACTTTGGGCTTGGATATTCTTTTTCTCCAAAGAACAGCAGGCTGCACATTCACGCTGACTATCTTTTTCATTCATTACTAACAAACACATCGGAAAAATTTTATTTGTACTATGGTCCCGGTGTAAGAATTAAAACCCGCGAAGATGACGATTCGGTATTGGGTATAAGGGGTGCGCTTGGAATTACATGGATTCCTAAAAATACTCCATTGGATTTTTTCTTTGAAGTAGTTCCTGTTTTTACTTTAATCCCCGCAACAAGTTTTGATATAAATGCCGGGCTCGGTGCACGCTATTATTTTAGAGACTAATCCTCATACTGGATTTATTTCTCCAGAGGAGTTCTTCGGGCATCATATTTTGTAAAATTTTGACTCGCAGAGGATTTATGTTAATTTTATCTTTGTGTTACTTAGTGAAATCCTTTGTGATACTTCGTGGTTAGTCCTTTTTCCCACCACAAAGGCGCACTAAGAATTTTCCCCTCGCTTTACCTTTTAATCACCGCCGACTGAACACCAATCAAAAAAGCAAACACAAGCGAAAGTACGGGGGAGTTTATAAATCCCGCAACTAATGCAGACAGAAACAATCCTTCCGTTGCAAACAAAACGGCATAAATAATTGTTCTTGCCTCCCCCCTATCTTTTCCCATAATCAGAAATTTTATCTGATAAAAAAATACAGAAAAAATTAAAAGCAGGTAAGAAGCTAAACCCATAAAGCCGCTTTCAAAATAAACTTCGAGCAGATCGTTGTGCCAGCTCCCAATTCCCTTGTCCGCAAAATCTTCTCTGTGTGGAAATACTTCCGTGAATGTTTTCGGCCCATATCCAAGCAGGGGATGGGTTAAAAATATCTCACTCGCTCCTTTATAAATTATGTCACGGTCCGATAATTGTGTCGGCGCTTCAATCCTTTGATTCAACTGAATCGAATTATTCTGAAATGATATGTACGAAAGTGCTGCGGCAATAAGAATAATATAAATGAATTGCAGCGGTTTCATCCTTTTTAATAGCAAAGATGCAATAAGCATTACAGCAGCAATTACAGAGTTCGCCCTGCCTAGTGAAGTAATTATTCCGGCAAGAATAACCGCAGCGGCAAATATTCTTAGCCACTTAAAGTATTTTGCCTTCTTGCCATTTCCCGAAAAAATAAGTGAGCAGCCAAGTCCGGTTAAAAGATAAGACGAAAAAGTTGCGTAACCGGAAGAAAAAGACTCCGCCCTTTCAACAATACTTAGATTGAACCGCACAATTCCAATCAGTGCAATTACGGCGGAGGCAAATGAAAAGTAGTAAACGATAGTTTTTATCTTTTCAACATCAAACGATTTCAGATAAAAACTAAAAGAGAAAAAACACAAATAGAATAAAACCTCCTTATAAAGAATCTGCACACTCACTTCCGGAAATTCTGAAAAGATTAAAGCTGCAATTCTTACTACTAAATAAATCAAAAATACTTTTGAAAAAACATCAAAAGCATTTTTCTTTTCGATCCATTTTTCAAAAATCCACAATAGACATAGTGCCCCCGCAAATACCTGCAGCAATGCAAGCGATAATAAAAAACTTACCACAACCCCTATGATAAGAAAATAAGATATGTTAGGATTAAACCTGCTTGTAACTTTCATTTTATTTACTTGATGTGCTAAACAAAATTAAGAATCTTTACCTCACCCTCAAAAAGTTGAAACAACAAAGCATCCTCATATTTTATTCATATAATAATTTTTCAACTCTCACGCTTAAATATTAATTAACTCACATTACGCAATTGTCAGGCTCAACTCGTTTCCGCTAGCTGACGGACAGTACGATAATTACCTAATGTGTATGATAAATATAATGGTCTTCAGATAAACCCAGGTAGTGATGTATTCAACTCCCAAAGATTTTTATTCGTAAAGCTTAACACTTCGCTTAATAAACTCTATCCCGTAAGTCATAAAAAACGGATTTACTGTTCCTAAAGTCTAAAACGCTTCATTTTTGCAGTTATTTTGAAAATAATGTACCATCCGGTTAAATAAAATTCCCATTATTTAATAACAAATTCCCATTATTTAATATTATTATCTCATCCAATGAATGTAAAGTACCATTACTTTAATGTAAATTCCTATTTGGATAAATAATTTTGCTATTATTTAATATATAATTGCTGTTTGATAAGATAATTTTGCCATTCAATTAAATATTCTTCCCATTCTATAAGAGTAAAATCCCATTCTATTATAAAAATTTCCCATCCAGTGATATAAACTTGCCTTTTATTCAAACTATTTTTAATTTTTATTGGAAATTTTTATAAAATAATAGAGGCGTTTATGCTCAGATTCACCATACCGCAAATGCTTAAACTTCGCATCATCAATCACCCTGTCGGCTTTTTGATGAACAACGGCTTCCCCCGCCAAACAGCTTACAGAATCTGTTCCGGCAAAGCCAAAAACCTTACAAGCAAACAACTCGAAAAACTTTGCCTTGCACTCAAATGCACTCCCAATGACATTATCGAGTGGATTCCCGATGACGATAAATTACTAGAATCCAACCCGCCCCTTGCGAGATTATTCAAAGCTCAGGTACCGTACGAACTGCGGGATATTGCTAAAGATATCCCCTTCGATAAACTTCACGCCTTCAATCAAAAACTTGAAGAACTAAAAAAAGAATTCACCTGATTTTGAATGACAGCTAAACCTCCTTGTTTTCGTTGAATAAATATTTTCGTTCTAAACGTGGAGGTTTTGGGAAACTTACCAACAAAACTCCGAAGGTTACTTTTTTCACACCTTAGTAATTATCTTTGCATAAACAATTTGATTATTTGTAAATGAAAACATTCCGCCGCTTCTTTAAATACCTGAGACCTTATATCAAACCACTAATGCTGGCTAACTTCTTTATGCTTCTCTTTGTATTGTTCAGTTTATTTTCCATCGGCTTGATAATGCCGTTCATTGATCTGCTGTTCAATCAGGCGCCTGTGGAATTTGTGCACAAAGATAATATCAGCATCCTCGATCTTCGCGAGTTTTTATCTTACAAGCTTAGTGAAATTGTTTCGCAGTACACCAAAAGCGAACTCGTAATTTATCTCTGTGTTTTAATGGTCATCGTTTTCTTTTTGAAAAATCTTTTTTCTTACCTGCAGACATATTTTATGTCAATTGCCGAGCAGGGAATTATCCGCGATATACGCTTGCAGCTTTACACACACTTTCACAAACTTTCACTCGGATATTTTACCGAAGAGAAAAAAGGTATTTTGATTTCAAGGATCATCAATGATGTTCAAATAATTAAAGATTCGATGATCGCTGTCATCAACAGCATTTTCCGTGACCCCCCGTTGATAATAATTTTTTCTATCGTGCTGATGATCTTCAATTGGAAACTGACATTACTCATTTTTGCTTTGCTTCCCGTTACAGGTTTGGTGCTTGCTAAGATCGGCGACTCACTAAAAAGAAAAAGCATCCGCTCTCAGGAACAGATTGCAGACATTACTTCAATTCTTGATGAAACTTTCGGCGCAATGAGAATTGTGAAGGCTTTCGGAATGGAAGATTACGAAATTAAAAGATTCCGCGACGGCGAACGGAATTACTTTTCAATTCTTACAAGTCTCGTTAGAAGACGAGCACTCGCAGCACCGATCACCGAGTTCATAGGAGTAGTTACAATCACGATCATCTTATATTTCATTGGAAGCGAAATTGTTACCGGGAAAAGTTCGATGACTCCCGGTGCGTTCTTCGTTTATCTCGGAATTTTCTTTCAGATGATGCCCTCAATAAAATTATTCGGACAAATGTTCAACAGTGTTCAGGAAGGAATCGCAGCATCAGAAAGAGTTTTCAGCATCCTCGATACCAAACCTAAAATATTTGACTCACCCGATGCTGTTGAACTAAAATCATTCGAGAGCCACATCGAATTTAAAGATGCAAGCTTTCGTTACGAAAAAAGCGACCTCATTCTAAAAAATATTAATCTAAAAATTAATAAAGGAGAAATACTTGCAATCGTCGGTCCAAGCGGCGCAGGCAAATCCTCTCTCGTTGATTTAATCCCGAGATTCTACGATACTGAAGGCGGCAGCATCCTAATCGATGGAATTGACATCCGAAAAATTAAAATCGTTTCGCTTCGTTCGCTGATGGGAATTGTTACGCAGGAAACAATACTGTTTAATGATACAATCAGAAATAATATTGCCTATGGAATGAAAGAGATTGGACTTGAGAAAATTATCGAAGCATCACAGGCAGCCAATGCGCACATCTTTATAAGCGAAATGGAAAAAGGTTACGATACTATCATTGGTGATCGCGGGGTTAAACTTTCCGGCGGTGAACGGCAGCGCTTATCTATTGCGCGTGCACTGTTGAAAAATCCACCCATCCTTATTCTTGATGAAGCCACATCTTCTCTTGACACACAATCAGAATTACTTGTTCAGCAAGCCATCGAAAGATTAATGAAGGGAAGAACTTCAATCGTAATTGCACACAGGCTTTCAACAATTAAAAATGCTGATAAAATTATTGTAATCAACAATGGTGAAATTGTCGAGCACGGCAGCCACGATCAGTTGATTGGTCAGGATGGACTTTATAAAAAACTTTACAACATGCAATTCAAACTCTAAATGAAAGTATCCGGCTTCACTCTTGTCCGCAGCGGTGTAAAATATTTTTATCCTTTTAAGGAAGCAATTCTTTCGATACTTCCTCTTTGTGATGAACTAATCGTAAATGTTGGGCATTCGGACGATGGTACTTTATCTGTGGTTCAATCAATACAAAGTGATAAAATAAAAATCATCAGCAGGGAATGGGATATGTCTTTGCGCGAAGGCGGGCAGCTTTTATCAATCGAAACAAACCAGGCACTGAAGCATTGCACAGGCGACTGGTGTTTCTACATCCAGGCAGACGAAGTACTGCACGAAAAATATATCCCCCGCGTTCTCTCTTCAATGAAATATTATTTAGATGATAACAATGTTGAAGGACTAAGATTTCGCTATAAACATTTTTACGGCAGCTATGATTATTATCAGGACAATTATCGGAAATGGTATATCAAAGAAGTTAGAATAATTAAAAATAATCGGAATATTGTTTCTTGGGGGGATGCAATGAATTTCCGTCACATAGATACAACACCGGTTAAGGCAGTTGATATTGATGCTGAAATTTATCATTACGGCTGGGTTCGTCCTCCCGACACTTTAATGATGAAGCGAATTGATTTTCACAAACTTTACCACACTGATGAAGTTGTTAAACAGCTTGCCTCCTCCACCATAAATTATGATGACCTTGGCAATTTAAAATTGTTTAAAGATTCCCATCCGGAGGTAATGAAGGATAGAATATCAGTTAGCAATTGGAAGTTCGATGCAAAGCTTGACAAACAACTTCCTGAATTGATTAGAAAGTTTGCCGTCTTTTTCTATCCTTTGACTAAAAGAATAAAAAGTTGTTTTAATCAAAATAAAAAATGACATCCGGAAAAACGGAATGTCATTTTTTAAAAATATCTAACGAAGCAAAATCATTTTTTTCGTTTCAACAAAACTTCCAGCTTTAAGTTGATAATAATATACTCCACTTGGCAATGATGAATTTACTATGAACAATTTAGAATGAACTCCGCTTTCCTGAAATTCATCAACCAATGTTTCTACTTCTTCTCCAAGTGAATTAAATATTTTAAGTGTTACAAATTGACTGCTGCCTATCGCATATTGAATACTGGTTGAAGGATTATACGGGTTGGGGTAATTTTGTCCAAGTGAAAATCCTAATGATGAAGTTATTTCAACTTCAATCCCGAAAGCATTCGGGAAGTATTCAAAGCTTCCATTAAAATCAATTTGTTTTAATCTGTATTGATAATTTCCAGCAGAAAGGTTTTCATCAAGAAAAGAATAGCTCCTTGTTTCCGTAGTGGTGCCCGCGCCTTTCCTGAAGCCGATAACATTCCAATCATAATTATTGGGCTGCATTCTTTCAATTTCAAATATATTATTATTGGTTTCTGTCGAAGTCTTCCATTCAAGGTTGACATTGCCTCCATTTACTAAAGCATTAAACGAAATAAGTTCAACAGGGACAGTGTAATCAATATCAGTTTCAAAAACACCCCTGCCATGAGTCACTGCTCGTATTCTGTGATTAGGAAGTGAGATGCTTAAATCCGTAACCATTGCTGCATCAGGCATTCCATTCTGATATTCTATCCAATTATTTCCCCCATCCAACGAAATATAAACTCCAAGATCATTACCAAAAAAGATCACATTAGAATTTAGTGGATCAACCACAACCGCCGTTGCAGGAACATCCGGTAAACTTGCACCGATATCAACCCAGGTTTGTCCGGCGTTAGTTGACTTAAAAAGGTGGGAAGTTCCAAATCCCGAAAAAACCACATAAACAGTAGCAGCGTTGTGTGGATCAACTGCGATATCATCAATGTATCTGTCGGGCAAAGAACCGGTGATATTCTGAAAAGTAGTTCCGCCATTGAAAGTAACAAACACATTTGCACGGCTGTTGATCGGGGCAGTGCCCGCGTACAATGTATCAGTTGAGTTGTAAGAAACCGCCATTGATAAAATTTGATTACCATCGAGCATTTGATTCCCGTTCATTGTTATCCAATTGTTTCCCTGATTTGTACTTTTGTGAACATTCTTGCTGCCTGCATAAAGTACAACCGGGTTTGAAGGGCAAACCATAAAGGGGGCGAGAAATCCAGGATCGTTTGAATTTGGAGCAATGTAACTCCACGAATTACCAAGATTGGTTGATCTCTGCAAACCCAAGTATTGATAAGTTCCATAAATGATATTAGTGTTTTGCGAGTTGATTCCTGTCCAGCAGCCATCGCCTCCGATAACTCTCCGCCAAGCAACTGTGCCTTCATAAATTGCAGTCGCATTATCCTGCATACCTCCGATAGCTATATCTGGCTGATCGAAGGAAGACGAGAATCCATTATAAAATTGTGTTGTCTGATAACCGCCGTTACAGCCTTCATAATTCTCCCCTCCATCCAGCGTTCTAAAAACTCCACCGTCAGTGCCGAAATAAATAATGTTTGGATTAGTCGGATGATAAGTAATCGAATGCTGATCAGCATGAACATAATACGGCGGACCTTCCGGACCGCCCGGCGGCGTTGTTCCGAAATACCACGCAGACCAATCTGTTTTTTTAGTTAGACTGCTTCCGCCATTGCTTGATTTCCAAACATCAACTCCTCCGGTAAGTATTAGATTTGAATTTGTCGGATTTACACCCACCCAGTGTGAATACCATCCCTGATATGTAGAATAATCTGTTGTGTTGACTATAGTCCAGTTATCCCCGCCGTTTGTTGTTTTGCACAGCCAGGTTCCGTTACCTGTACTTCCATTTCCAATGCTTGCAAATAGAATTTGAGGATCAGACTTATAAATTGTAAGCAAAGCTTTGCCGCCAAATGAAGCTGGAAGCCCGTTGATAAGTTTTTGCCACGAGGTACCGCCGTCAGTTGTTCTATAAATTCCGTGACCTGCACTGAAAAAATTTCCGTAAGTAACATAAACGATATTGCTATTGGTAGGGTTTATCACAATATCGAATGCCATCAGAATATTATGAACCAAATTCCATGTTTGTCCGGCATCAGTTGATTTGTAAGTTCCTTCGGTTGTTGCAGCCCAAATTATTGAAGGATTGTTCGGATCAATTTCAACATCTTCCACTCCCCTTTGCTGATTGTATGACCAGTCTAAACTTTTCTGCCAGGTTAATCCGTAATCAGTTGATTTGAGAATTCCGATTCCGTAACTCCCCCTTGTTGTGCGGATAACCTCGCCGCCGAGAGCATTCTGATAATCATACACCTCACCTGTTCCGATATAAATTGTGTTTGAATCATTTGGCGCAATTGAAATAGAACTTACGCCAAGCACAGGAAAACCTGTTTGAATATATTCCCAAGCAAGTTCGCCAACACCAGCAGTGTAACTTCTCCATAAACCGCCGCTTGCAGAGCCGGCAAAAATGGTATTCGGGTTTTGCGGATTGAATTCGACATCAAGTGTTCTTCCCCCAATGTTGTGTGGACCGATCTGCTGCCACTGATAAGATTGCAGTTGATTAGTGGCAGGCTGTAAAAATGTTTTTGAATATTCATAAGCGGCGTAATATTTATCTGCCGGGATGTCCGGGAAGGGGTAAGCTCTTTTTTGCGTCCATAAATCAAGCGCAACTTTAGCGCCGGATTGATGTTCTTCCTTTACTTCATTTTTATTTTGAGGAATGAGGAATAAGATTGAAGCCGCTGCAAATGAAAAAATAAAAAGAGCAGCGGTAATTAGTTTATAGGTTTTCATAAATTCACCTGATAAGTTTTTGATTTACTTACTCAACTTTAAGTAAATCATAATTGAAATTCTAATTAATTAAAATTAACCCTTTGTTTTATGCTGAAAATAATTGACCTAAATCCTGAAGTATCAATGAATACTACTTAAGCAAAATAAGTTTTTTAGTTTGAATAAATGAACCCGCATTCAAACGGTAAAAATAAACCCCGCTGGGCAATTGTTTTTTGTTCGTGAATTGTTGTGAGTTGAATTCTACTTCATAAGTACCGGCAGGCTGCTGTTCGTTCACGAGTGTTGCAATTTCATTGCCGAGTATGTCAAAGATTTTCAGTGTCACCATATTGTCATCCCGTACTTGATTCGGGGTCTCTGTGTCAGGATGCTGAAACGAGTTCAGCATGACAGCTGATGGGATGGTGTATTTTATTTTTGTTGTAGGGTTAAACGGGTTCGGGTAATTTTGGTAGAGAATAAAATTATCGGGGGAGGTGGTTTCTTCTCTTTCGATATTAGTGACATAATTTTTATATCTCCACACCTGTCCGCTGTCACCAACTGCAAAGGCTGTGTTCTCATCAGTAAAAATAAGATCATAAACTAATTTGTTGCTGTCAGCAGGAATTTTTATCCAGTTAATTCCGCTATCAGACGTATAAAGAAAATGATAGCCGGCGGCATACCAGCCTTCAGATTTATCACGGAAATCTGAGCCAAGTGCAAGTCCGAAAAAATCAAGAGTAGTAAAGCTCCATGTCTCTCCCCCATCAGAAGAAAGGATATGTCCGACACCGAACAATCCCTCAGGGTCACCAGCCAATGCAACGATGTTCAACGAATCTAAAACATTTATGCTAAAAACAGGATCCGGACCTACGCCTGTTGCAATCCAGTTTAATCCGCTGTCAGTAGTTCTCCAGACAACACCGGCGACATCGAGAAAACCACCGCAGGCAAATCCAAGCTGATTATTATAAAATCTAAATTCTTCAACAGGCAATACGGAAATAAGATTTGAATCTATTTGAACTTCGTTCCAAGTTTCTCCTCCATTAGAGGTTCGAACAATTGTAGTGCCGCCCATAAAACCAACAAGTGAATCAACAAAGTAAATCGAATTAAAAAAGAAGTTGTTTAAAGGATAATTTTGCGTGGTCCAAGTACTACCTCCATCCGTAGTAGATAATATTTTTGTACCGAATGGAAAATCATCTTTAAGGGACACAGCAAAGCCATGGTTTTTGTCCTTGAAAAAAATATCAAAAATAAAACTTTGGATATTGCTGTTTTGTAAAGAAAAACTTTCCCCCCCATCTGTAGTCTTTATTATTGTGCCGAAATCACCGCATGCCCAGCCAGTTAAAGAGTCAATAAAAAATACTGCTCGCAAATTCCAGTCAGTAATGGGAGTTAGTTCTGTCCAGTTCCCCTGACTTAAACATGGCCTATTTATCGAAATAAAAATTATTAAAAAGAATATTAACTTTTTGATCATTAAACAGTTTGCATAACTTTAGTTTTATAAAAAAGTGATTTCATTTTCTAAATTTATTGTTCCGGTGGAATTACAAATTAAATTCATCCCAAATAAAACTTTAGAATCTTTTTTTCTATATGAAGCAAGCGTAGTTAAAGGTTCAAATCCTTTTTCCGAAGAATCCTGATCAATTGTGGTGATCATACATCGGGCGCAAGGTTTTAATGCAGTGAAAACCACCTCCCCGATTTTGAATTTTTTCCAGTTATCTTCTTCAAATGGTTCGCCGCCTGTAAAAACAAAATTCGGTCTGAAACGGTCTATTGGTAAAGGTTGGCGTAGTTTCTTGTTTAAATCGTCAAGAGAAGCCTGTCCGATAATAAGAAATGGATATCCATCAGCAAAGCTGACAGATTTTTCTTCAGAAGAATACTTTCGGTCAACAAGTCTTTTGGTTGATTCTGGCATTCGAACAAGCCTGCATTTAACGTTTAAGATTTCTGAAAACCAATTGTCTGCAACTGAACTAACTAATTCTGCAGTACAAGTATCATCCCAGATATTTACATTCAAGTTTTTTTTTGATGATGAAAAAAGGGGTAATGATATTTTTTCACCTTCATTATTCTTTTTCGAAACCGTTAGTAATTCTCCTTCAATTCTAACTTTAAGTAATGCCATTTGAGGATACTGCCTTTGGGTAATAAATGAATTATTTTCATCAATAAGCATCCAGCGCCTGTCGTATTTAAGTCCACGTTCTTCGGCAATCGAAGATAAAAGCGGGATCCCGCCAAGAGATTTAATTGGGTAAATAAATATTTGAGATAGTTTTTTCTTGTCCATTTTTAATAAATTTTATTGCGATATTGAAATTTAACGCCAAAACGAAGATAAAATACTCACTGCAAAATTTTTGGTTCAGTGCAAAAAAATAGTGGTTGACTTCCTGCTTGGCAACTGATATGTTTCAATTAACAAAAATTGTTTTATATGAAATCAGCAAAATCAAATCATATTAAGGAGACGTTCAAATGAAAAATAAATCAGCAATTCTGCTCTCAATATTTGTTTTCTTTTTTACTTTCGGTATTTCCAATCTCTTTGCTCAGGAAGTAAAAACAACCGAAACCAAAACAGATGCGACTACAGATCAGGTTTTACAAGAAAAAGAAAAGAGCAAAGAAAATGTTTCGAGCACTACTATAGGAACTAAAGAAACTCAAGTTCAAACAACCACGGATGTTGACCGAAAGGATTTGAGAGAATCTAATCCTGAACTTTACAAGCAAATGAAAAAAGAAAGACAGGAGAAGAAGAAGGTTATAACTGAAGAAATGAAACAGAGAAAAGAAAATAAAGAACAACATCAGATGGAAATAAAACAGAAAAAAGAAGAACGACAGAAAATGAAAGACTTGAAAGAAACTAAGGATAGCAATACAGAAGCTCCTCAGATTGATGTTAAAAAAGAAACAACTGACGATGCTACCGAAAAGTAGAAATTATTAATTTATATTTTTAAGAAAGAGACGGAACCAGCCGTCTCTTTTTATTTTAAAGATTATTTTATACGATAAATGCTTCTATAGATGATCAACGCTAATGCGGCTGTTAATCCAATTGCTGCAAAGTAAAACCAGACATAATGTGCATGATCATAAGCATGCAAAAGCTGCTCTTTAGAAAGTCCAGCCGGGTCAGGGACGTAAGCTGTCAGCAAATAGCCAGAGATCCCAAACCCAAGTATTGAAGAGAAGAAGGAATGAAGATGACTAAATCCAAGATACAAACCTTCTTCCCCCTTTGGAGCTTGAAGAGAAAAATATTCCAAATATCTTGGAGAAATAAAACACTCCGCTAATCCCTGAACGACAATTCCCGAAATCATCATAATAGTAATAGGATGCGCCGTGAATATTCCAAATACCGAAACAGACTGCCCGGTGATAGATTCAAGAATAGGACTTGAAGCCATTAATAATGCAGAGAGCGGCATAAGAAGCATTCCAACAAGCATTGAGGAAACCGCTCTTACTTTCTTCATCAGATTAGTAATAAAAACTACCATTGTCATAACAACAAACGGATTTACGTTAGCAATCCATTCCGGCGAAGCATGCTCTCCAACAGTTCGTAAAACATATTTCGGCATGGTAGCATAAAGCTGCTGTTGAATTATCCAAAATCCTGTAACAATAAAAATCAGAAGGATCAAACGCGTATTTGTCATTACTTTAATCAGCCCAATCCAGGCTTGCTTTAAAGTTTTACCCTCACCTTCGGTATTAACATTTTTATAATAAATGGAGACAACAATTAAAGCGATGAAGCACATTAGGGCTGAATAATAATTAATCGATTCAAGTCCCCATTCAAGTCGCAGCGGGTATGCGAATGTCTTTCCGAGAAATGCCCCTACGTTCACAATTCCATAAAAAATTGAATATCCGCGTGCACGTGTTTCTTCATTTGTTGTTTTCGCAACGGTTCCCGTGATAATTGATTTTATAAAAGAACCGCCAAACATTAATACCACCAGCGATGGAATTACAACCGGCTTGTACGGAAGAGCGCCTAATGAAAAATAACCCATTGAAAGTAAACTAAAAGCAAGCAGAATTGCTCTTCTAAACCCAATTTTATCGGCTAACGCACCTGTAAAAGTTGGAAGAAAATATAAGCCTGCAGAAAAAATTCCACCAATCCATGCTGCCTCTATATCATCAAAACCGACAACACGCGAAAGATAAAGAGTGATCGCAATGAACACCGCATAATATGCAGCCCGCTCGAAAAGTTCAACTGCGTTTGCTGTCCAAAATGCACGCGGAAAATTCCATCCCTTTTTCTTTTCAATTATCTGATTGCTCGAATTCAAATTTACTCCGTTTTTATTTACAATATAAAAAAGAATAAGCAGTCGGTATAATCGAAAATATTTTTTAAAAAGGGCTTGACTTTGTGATATTGATATGATATCATTGTGATAGCAATTAAAAGAATTTTAACAATGAAAGGACTTCTAAAAATGAAAGCAGTTACGGAAAAACCAGCCAATAAAATTAACGGCTTTGTTATTTTGTTTTTGTTCATCGGATTATGGGTCTTAAATATTTACTTACTTGTTCAGGGGATCAAAACAGAAGACACCTCTATTCTTTGGATATTCATTCCACTAACAGTAATCTTGTTTATTCTTATGGGTGGATTTTTTATTGTGCAGCCGAATGATTCAAGGGTACTGATCTTCTTCGGAAAATATACAGGGACAATTGATACCTCCGGTTTTTGGTGGGTCAATCCTTTCACTATAAAAAAACATATTTCGCTGCGAATCAGAAATTTCAATAGTGAAAAAATAAAAGTGAACGATCTGCACGGGAACCCAATTGAAATTGCGGCAGTGATTGTTTGGCGGGTTGTTGATTCTGCCCGTGCAATTTTTGATGTGCAGAATTTCGAGGAGTTTGTTGCGATACAAAGTGAAACTGCGATTCGTGCACTCGCTTCTGAATTTCCTTACGACGTGAATGAAGAGGACAAAGCATCGCTACGAGGAAGTCCGCTTGAAATTGCAGATAGTCTAAAAAAACAAGTCCAAACAAGATTAGAAATTGCGGGAGTTGAAATTCTTGAATCACGAATTAGCCATCTTGCCTACGCACCGGAAATTGCTCAGGCAATGCTGCGCCGTCAGCAGGCACAAGCAATAATTGCAGCACGTCAGAAAATAGTTGAAGGAGCTGTCGGCATGGTTCAAATGGCGCTTCAGGCTTTGAGCGAACAAAAAATAGTTCAGCTTGATGAAGATAAAAAAGCAACAATGGTAAACAACCTGATGGTTGCTCTCGTTTCCGAATCTGAAGTTCAGCCTATTATCAACACCGGAACGCTTTATCAATAAAAAATATTATGAAATTATTTTCTGATTACATTGGTAAAAACCTCCGTATAGTTCAACCATCAATATTTAAAAGAACATTTAAATTAAATGTTGATGATGAACTGCTGTTGAGCTTGCACTATCCTAAAACATTCAGCTCCTTAGCAGAGGTGGAGGGTTTTGATGGAAAGTGGAAGATAAAAAAACAAAGCTTCTGGAATTCAATTCTTCTGATCTTTCAAAAAGATAACGACCTGCCGTTTGCGACTTATCGCAGCAGCTTCTGGGGGAGGGAAGGGGTAATCGAATTGCCAAAAGGTGAAAAGCTAAACTGCAAATTCAATTTGTGGAAATCGTTATTTCAGATTTACACGTCCTCCGGCATTCTGATTCTTTCAATTAAAACCGGAATTAAAGCTAAAATTCGTCTTTTGAAAGGAATAAAGGCTGAAGTTATAATTGAAAAAAAATCCGAACTGCTTGATAAACACCCATGGGTTGTAATGCTTATTTGGTACAATATTCTGGAATCAAATCGCCGTGCAGTGCAATAAATATTTTTGTAATTGGTAAGAGTGGAATTGAAAAGCAAATGAGCGAAAAGAAAAAATTCCTGTTAAGATTAGATGCAAATATTCACGCAGCACTTGAAAAGTGGGCGGCTGATGATTTAAGAAGTATTAATGCACAAATAGAATTTCTTTTAAAAGATGCATTAAAAAAAGCCTCCCGTTTAAAGGAAAACAATCCCAGCAATTGAAACACATACAACAGCAATAATGAAATGGCAGCTAAGTGAATAGCTGCCTTAAATCTCAAGTGTGAATTTACGTTTTCCTTTTCAC
>DAOLIQ010000006.1:0-76497 GCA_035328465.1 Ignavibacteriaceae bacterium
GGGAACAAAACCAACTACCTGCCAATCCGTTTGACCTTTGACGTTTGACATTTCATTCCTCTGCAATTCAAACCCGCTGTTATTAGTCTCCGTTGCAGTTTGCCAGTTTAGTGAAACTGAGTTTTGCGTTACATTTGCAGTGAAGGAGGTTAGTTCAACAGGGATTATGTCGGAGGCAATTTTAGCTAAAAGGACCTGCTGTTCAAATGAGATTTGTCTCTGCATCCCAGTTAGAATATAATCCCCGTTAAGGGCCTGAATAATTGAATAACCCGACGACCAATATTCATATGTTGGAATGTTAGTATAGGGTTTAATAACAGTTGTCCATATTGTATCTCCCAAAGAATTGGTTCTTAAAATCCAACAATTATCAACGTCCCATGTCCCAGCACCACACATTATTAATCCACCATCGTTGAGTTGAGCTATTGAGTAACCGACGTCACCCTCATGGTGTAGATTATAATCATAATTCTTCGACCATAGTAAATTGCCCAAAGAATCTGTTTTTAATAGATATAAATCCCAATTTTCTCCCCCCATGAAAAGTTTACCAATAGCACAATAACCTCCATCACTAGCTTTAGTTATTGACTCAAAATTATCACTTCCATTCGTTGATCCGAAAGTTTTAGTCCACAATGTATCGCCGAATGAATTTAATTTTAAAATCCAACCATTACAACCGGCATAACCGTTACAATCTGTTGATCCAGCTAAAATATATTCACCATTAGATAATAATTCGATATGAAACGCTCTTTGATCATTCATATCATCCCCATAGTTTTTTTCCCAAAGTTTATTGCCCAATGAATCTATTTTAATCAAGTAAACATCCGCATCAACAGGCCAAGCATCTTTCTCGCCAGCTAGCAAATAACCGCCGTCTATGGTTTTTTCAACCGACCAACAAAAATCGTCATTTATTCCTCCATATGTGCGAGTCCAAAGCGTATCCCCGACAGAATTAGTTTTTATAACATAATAGTCAAATCCGCCGGCTCCAAAGGAGGATGTTGAGCCAGCAATTAGATACCCCATATCACTAGTAAATTGAATCGACCAACCATAATCATCATTATCCCCTCCATAGGTTTTACTCCAAAGAATATTCCCGTTTGAGTCGGTTTTTATCATCCATATATCGAATCCCTTATTTAAAATTATAGATGATTCAGTATAACCAACTAGGACAATATTTCCATCCTCAGATTCAAGCACAGATCTTCCAATGTCATTACCAATATTAGATCCAAAGTTCATCTTCCATAGGATATTTGGTTCTTGCGCGAAGCTATCTTTTAGTAAAATTAGGCTTATTGATACTGTCATAAGTAAAATTATTTTTAATTTCATTTTTCTCTCCTACTCTTGATCTGGGCAAATTGGATCAGAATTGTGTCCAAAATCATTTTGCAAAACATCACCAATTTTCCAGCGATTACTTCTATATGTTACGGCACCTTCGACTGTACTGCATTCATATACTGGCCATCCTAAATTATATCCAGTAGGACATAAAAACATATTACTATTTATTTTACCATCTGTTCCACTATCCCAATTTTCAATCCTTAATGGATAACGATCAATCTCTAAATTAATAATCGTACAATTTTCAACAGTTGAGTAAAAAGCCCCGTCCATAGGGTTTGCATTTTGTGTTATTCCAATTCCTTTTCCCCCTGCAACGTAACTATAATAAACCTTTAGTAGCGGTTTCTCTACATCACCCTCTATAAATCCTGCTTCTATTCCAGATTTCTTTGGGAAATTAGTATTGATATAACACAAATTAACTGTTAGTCTGCCAGCCTTGTAAATGCGTTGTCCATTTTCCATTGTATAATAAATATCAGGATTTCTGAATACGTGTATTCCATCCCCCTGATGATCAGCCCCTGGAATGTCTATCCCCGTGGAGTCAATCGAACAGGACTCAATCAGTACATTATAACCTGCTATCTGTACACCATCCCAACCGGTTCTTTGCACTATTGAGTTCCTTAGTGTTCCATAATCACCAAACAACTTTATTCCAGCAGGAGATGGAATCATCTGTATCGGAAGCGGGCTACCGTAAGGCGAGTTTCCCCAGGCTGCCCATCCGCAGCTATCTACATAAAGATTATCACCAGAAAAATAATTTGAGTAGGAGTCTGCCTTAATTCCGTAAGCTCGGAATCTTCTTATCTGCAAATCCTTAATAACAGCAAAGTTTGTATTTACAAATTCAAAACACCTCATACTCCAGTTTGAGGTATCCTCTTTGTCCTCTGGAAGAATACCTTCGAAAATTGTGCTGGCTTTACTTTTACCAATGAAAGCTATGTTAACAAAATTTCTTACGACAAAAGAATCAATCAGATAAGTAGAATCAGTAAAATAGAAAGATGTGTTAGAGGCTAATCTATGCTTTAAGTCTTGAATAGAGTAAGCATTAGTCCAACTGCTGCCGGAATGATCCCCAGTTCCGTGAGGTGTTACATATTTAGCAATTGGTGGTGGGGGGTACACTGTTGTTATCTCCCAAAGAATTGGAATTTGTGTTTATTGAACTTGCAGCAATAAATAAGGCAATCACTGCAAAGAACTGAACCGAACGAACAAGAAAGGCTTTCATATTTACCTCCTGAAAATATTATTGAAAGAATGTTAAATAAGTTGTTTACCTCTCCTGATAAAATTTCTAAAAGCATATTACAAATAGAAATTGAAAAAGTCAAGATGAGCTTCAACCAGCTTTGTTCTTTACAGATTATCAGTTTAATTTTGGATAGCAAACAACAAAGCGATTAATATGAACAAACTTGAGTTATTAAAAGTAGAAGATATTTTCGGAAACAGGCTGAAAAAGTTTCAAAAACTTATGCAGCACAAAATCAGGGAAATCCTGCTTGTTTCCAGTATCTATGATAATTATTTATTCGAGGAAGACGGCAGACTTTATGAACTGATTCGCCAGGAATATCAAACTTTAAATCTTAGTCACGCACCTGAAATCACTCACGTTACAACAGGGCTTGAAGCAATAGAACTGCTGACAAATGAAAGCACCTTTGATTTAATTATCACCACCCTTCATTTAGATGATATGCACGTAATTAAATTTGCAGAGATGATTAGACAGGCCGGAATCAATCTTCCAATCATACTTTTGGCTTACGACAACCGTGAACGAAAGGAATTGGTTTATAATTACGATACTTCTATCTTCGAAAAAATATTTATCTGGAACGGGGACTATCATCTTGTAATGGGAATTGTGAAATATGTTGAAGACAAATTGAATGTTGAAAATGATGTTTTAAATATTGGTGTGCAAACTATAATTCTTGTTGAAGACAACGTGAAATTTTATTCAACTTATCTACCATTAATTTACACAGAGATATTCAAACAGTCGCAGCGGCTGATTTCCGAAGGAATAAACCTTAAGCATAAATTTTTAAGAATGAGAGCGCGCCCAAAAATTTTATTGGCGACAACGTTTGAAGAAGCCTGGGGTTATTTTGAAAAATATAAAGAGCACATCCTCGGAATTATTTCTGACAATAATTTCAGGCACAACGGAGCTAAAGATCCGGAAGCCGGACTAAAATTTGCAAAGCTGGTAAAAAGTCAACACAAAGATATTCCAATCGTCATTCAATCTTCAAATGCCGAAATAGCCGGTCCGGCAAACGAAATCGGCTGTTCTTTCATTCAAAAAAATTCCCCCAGCCTGCTTCATGATTTAAGAGATTTTATGATGAATAATTTTGGCTTCGGTGATTTTATTTTTCAAACACCGGATGGCAGAGAGGTTGGGCGGGCAAAAAATATTTTTGAAATGATGGAAATGCTTAAAACCGTCAGCGACTCAAGTTTGTTCTATCATGCCGAAGGAAATCATTTTTCTAAGTGGTTGAAAGCAAGAACGGAATTTTGGCTTGCACATCAGTTAAGGCCAAAGAAAGTTACGGAGTTTAAAAATGCTGATGAGCTTAGAAATCTTCTTTATAAATCCTTAAAAGAATATGTTGAAATAAGACAGCGCGGGGTGGTCACTGACTTTAGTAAAAAATTATTTGATCCTAAAAATAGTTTTTCAAGAATAGGTGGCGGATCACTCGGTGGAAAAGCAAGAGGTTTGGGATTTATTAATTCTTTAATTTATAATTATAACATCAGGAATAAATTTGAGGGGGTGGAAATCACGGTTCCTTCCGCAGTAATTATTGCTACCGATGTTTTTGATCAGTTCATACAAGAAAATAATTTGGAGTCGTTTGCACTAAATGAGCCGGATGATTTAAAGATTACACAAAAGTTTATCGAGGCTTCATTTTTTCCACAGGATGTGATTGAGAAATTATCTGATTTTCTTGATTTTGTTCACGAACCATTGGCAGTACGCTCGTCAAGTTTGCTTGAAGATTCTCAGTTTCAGCCCTTTGCTGGAGTTTATCAAACCTATATGATTCCTAACAGCAGTTCCGATAAAAGCATCAGGCTTGATGAGCTGCTTCAATCAATTAGAAGTGTTTACGCTTCAACTTTTCATCGAATGGCAAAAGATTATATGAAAGCCACGTCATACAGATTAGAAGAAGAAAAAATGGCAGTTATAATTCAGAAACTTGTGGGGGCAAAAAGAGAAGAACGCTTTTATCCTGATTTTGCAGGGGTTGCGAAGTCTTATAATTTTTACCCCGTCCCGCCTCAAAAATCAGTTGATGGAATTGCACTCGTTGCACTTGGCTTAGGCAAAACAGTTGTCGAAGGCGGCAATACTGTCCGATTTTGTCCAAAGTATCCAAAACATCTTCTGCAATTTTTTTCTACTAAAGAAACAATAAGAAACGCTCAACAAGATTTTTATGCTCTTGATCTTAATGGGAAGTTGAACCACCATCCTGATCGCACCGAAGATATGTTGGTAAAAAAATATGATCTTGCACAATCCGAAACCGACGGAACACTTTATGCGGTTGGGTCAACATATTCCCCCGAGAATGATTCGGTTTATGAAGGAATTTCCCGCAGCGGAATGCGTGTGGTTACATTCGCACCAATTCTAAAACACAAAATTTTTCCCCTTGCAGAAATACTTGAACTTTTGCTTGAGCTTGGTACGTGGGGGATGGGGGTTTCGGTTGAAATAGAATTTGCAGTGAATTTAGATGTTCCCGAAGGAAAGCCGAAAGAATTTGCCATGCTGCAAATGCGTCCATTGGTTATCAGCCGCGAAGCAGAAGAGTTGAATGTTGAAGAATTAGACGAATCAAAACTAATCTGCCATAGTCAGCAAGTTTTAGGCAACGGCGCAATCAACGATATTCATGATATAATAATGATTGATATAAATAAATTTGACAGATCTAAAACTAAGGAAACAGCTTACGAAGTAAGCCAGTTAAATGCGAAACTGGTTTCAGAGAAGCGCCCATATATTTTAATTGGTGTTGGCAGATGGGGTTCGCTCGATCATTGGCTTGGAATACCAGTAACATGGGATCAGATTTCCGGCGCAGCAGCTATAGTTGAGGCGGGGTTTAAAGATTTAAATGTTACCCCATCCCAGGGCTCGCATTTTTTCCAAAATATAACGTCATTCCGGGTAGGGTATTTTACAGTCAGTACTTTAAGTCATCAGGGGTTTATCGACTGGGATTGGCTGCTCGAGCAAAAGCCATTGGAAGAGTTAAACTATGTTAAACACCTTAGATTTGATAGTTCGTTAACTGTTAGGATTAATGGGCATAAAAATAAAGGAATAATCCTGAAACCAGGAATGTGATTGTGCAAATTAATAATTAATTGAAAGTTAATTTAGTTTGATTCAATTTGTTTATCATAAAACTGTTTAAAGTTTTTTAATGCCTGAAAAATTGATTCAGCAATTTTTTGCTGACCTTCCTTTGATTTAAGAAAAGCAGCATCTTCTGTATTAGATAAAAATCCCGTTTCAATTAAAACATTCGGCATTGAAGCCCCCACCAATACATAGAAACCTGCTTGTTTAACACCTCGAGAAGACAGTTTAAGATTTGCCGTTAGTTGTTTGTCTAGCATTTCGGCAAACTTTTCTGAGTACTTCATATAGGTCGAGTGGGCCATATTAACCAATATGAAATTTTCATCAGTCAGTTTTTGGTAGCGATTGGGATTCTCTTCATATTGAATCACACTATTTTCACGCTCGGCGATTGTAATGGCTTCTTGCGTTCTTCCCGGTCTTAATAAATAAACCTCAAAACCTTCGGCATCAGAAGGCTTTTTCGGAGTTGAGTTGCAGTGAATAGAAATAAATATTTTACCGTCATTTTCATTTGCAATTTTCCCACGCTTATAAAGATCAACCTGGGTGTCTGTCTTACGAGTGTAAACTACTTTAATATCTTTCATATTTTCTTCAAGTAATTTGCCAAGCTTTAAGGCAACACTCAGATTGACATCTTTTTCTTTAACCCCCCCAACACCAATTGCGCCCGCATCTACGCCGCCATGACCTGCATCTATAACAACAACATCAAAAACCCACTTTTCTTTATCTTTTTCTGATTTGTCTTCAAATATTTTATTATGAAGAGTGATTTGAATGTCGTTGCTGTTCTCAACATTTAAAACATCACTGGCAGTAAACTCCTTTCCAAGTTTAAAATAAATCTCACAATCCTCCCCGACATTTTTTGAAGAAAATTGTTTAACCAATCCATTTCCACTGGAAAAATTTAATTTAGCAGTATCAACGTTCACTTTTCTAAATTTTAAAGTCAAAATATCATCCTTGAATGAGCTTTTATATGATGGAATTCTTTTCTTTGATTTAATAGTAACAAGAGTCCCGTTTGCCTTTTCATCCATTGAAAATCCAAAAATGTTAAAGCTGCCAGTAGTAGAAATAACAGGTGGTTCCTTTTCGTTTGGTATTTCGTCTTTGATGATTATCTGGTTTGGTTTTGTAAGATCAATTTTTTTGTTAGTTAATGTACCAAGCAAGTCAACCATATATTTAGCGGGGATATAAATGTGTCCTTTGATTAGATAAGTTGACGTAGGGAGTTGTACGACAGTGAAGCCATTATCCTTTTTTGATGTAAAAATTATATAAGGATTTCGCGCAGAAATTTTAATAGAATAATTATCAGATTTAAACTCAATTTTCCCCGCCCCCTCGTTAATAAAATAGTTTAACGAAACTGCTTCAGCGAAACTTTTTGCAGAAAAATAAAAAGTGCCCTGCCTTTCATAAGCTGGAATATATGAAGTCCCCTTGCTAGTTTGAATTATAAATTGTTCATTTTCCTGAGCAAAAAGTGTTGGGGCTAAAAGTAAAACCAAAAGACAGAACTTAAGTAAACTCATTTTGAATGAACCGCTTAACCAATGAAGGGAAAGAAAAAACCCGATTTCTTTTTGTAGGCAGTAAATTTTTCCCCAAAATATTTATTGTGAAGTTTATCTTCCAGAGCGGCACGCATAATCAAAATAGGAATTTCAATTATCGCCAAAGGTATTACAAAATATGACATAACCGCTAACCCGCCGCCAATGTCTAATAGTATTTGTGAAAGATATTGGGGGTGGCGAATAACTGAATAAATTCCAGTTGTAACAAGTTGATGATTTTTTTTGATTACAATTTCCTGGGAATAATTATTGTCAAGCTTTTTGAAAGATAGAATTTGCAGCCAGCTAAAAATTAGATAAACAATAAGACCAATAAGACGCGGAGTTTTTAACTCATCAGAATATTCTAAAGTACCAATCTGAAAAACCCCAAGTATTAATACAAGCAAGGTGAAAGAAGAAACAACCAGTGGAAATTTTTGAAGAAATGTTTTCGGCTTTTCCCTAACTTCGGTTAAAGCAGATTTTAAATTTTTATTTGCAGTTGAGAAATTTGCCGCAAATGTGGCGAGAACATTTAGCCCTGCGATGATATTTATTGGATCCATAATTTTCTAATGTTATCTGTTTTCTGAATAAAATGAATTAAAAATTAACTGAATTTTTTGCCATGACGCTGCATTATTTCAGCCCACTCCTTTTCGCTTAATTGTTCCGATTCTTCAATAAGCATAATAGGAATGTCCTTTTCGATTCGATAACGACGTCGTGTAGTTTTATCAGTTGAAACAAGTGTTTCTCCGTCTAACACAAGATCCGCTTTTGTTTCGGGACAGCAGAGTATTTCTAATAATTCTTTACTAATCATTTTTAACTTTATTTTTTTGAGTGTTAAGTTAATTCATTAAAGCGAAAATCTTCAACGGAAATTTGGAGCAAAATAATAGCACCACAAAAAGCATTAAAAATTTTAACACTATAAAAATTGCATTTGTATAAAAATCCAATTAAATTTTAGATGCTTAATCTAATTGATCCTAAATCTCAATAAATAATTTTAACCATCTTCTGGAGACACCATGAAAAAAATTTTCAAATTTCTTGGAATTTTTTTGGCGATTCTGATAGTTGCTATTGTAGGATTTTTAATTTATTTCAACTTTAGCTATCCCGATGTTGACCCGCCAAAAAATATTAAAGTTGAATCAACACCCGAAAGAATTGCCCGTGGAGAATATCTTGCGAAGCATGTAACGATTTGTCTTGATTGTCATTCTACGCGGGATTACTCTAAATTTTCTGCCCCAATCGTTCCGGGTTCAGACGGAAAGGGTGGAGAAGGGTTTTTAGAAGAATATGGTTTCCCCGGAAATATTTACAGTAAAAATTTAACTCCTGCTGCAATTGGAAATTGGACCGATGGAGAATTAATCCGGGCGATTACATGCGGGGTAAATAAAGATGACAAGGCATTATTTCCTTTAATGCCTTATCTAAATTACAATCAACTTTCGGAAGAAGATCTTTATTCGATTGTTGCATATCTCCGAACTTTAAAACCAATTGAGAATCAAGTCCCTGAAACGGAATTAAATTTTCCTTTAAATCTAATTGTAAAAACTATTCCGGTGAAATCTTATGAACCAAAAAAATCTATAGATACCACAGATGTTTTAAATTATGGTAAATATTTATTCACAATTGCAAGCTGCGCGGATTGTCATACACAATCGGAAAAGGGGGAGCCATTGCCCGGGATGTATTGTGCCGGCGGAATGGAATTTCTCCTGCCGGGAGGAACCCTTCGATCTTCTAACATAACTCCCGATATCGAAACAGGAATTGGTTCGTGGTCGCTTGAACGTTTTCTCGACAGGTTTAGATTTTATAGAAATCCCGAATCTATCATAGACGTTACGCCGACAGAATATAATACTATTATGCCAATGACTTTTTATGCAGGAATGACCGATAAAGATTTATCTGCAATTTATACCTACCTGCAAACCCTTAAACCTGTTAAAAATAAAGTAGAAAGATTTTCTGCTAAAAAGTAATTTTGTTTCTATCCTGCCGGTTTGAAGTTGAGATAGTTTATGATAAATTTCAAATAAAAAAACCGGCAGGAATTAATAAAATGAAAACAGAAAAATATTTAGCGCATCACCGCTCAAAATTTAAACTTTCAGAATTCAAAACTGACGATACAGATAATTTTAAATCAAAGGACGCGGCGGCTGAAATTCTTGAAAAGAACATTAAAAAAATGGCAGAACTTCAGGATAAACTTTATGCGCAGGATAAATACTCCTTACTTTTAATTTTTCAGGCAATGGATGCCGCCGGCAAAGACGGCACAATCAAACATGTGATGAGCGGATTGAATCCTCAGGGCACCCAAGTCTATAGTTTCAAGCAGCCGTCGGCTGAGGAAATTGATCATGGTTACCTTTGGAGAATCAGCAAGGCGCTGCCCGAAAGGGGGCGGATTGGTATTTTCAACCGTTCGCACTATGAAGAAGTTTTAATCGTCCGTGTTCATAATTTAATAGGATCATCAAAATTGCCGGAAAAATTTAGAGATAAAAATATTTGGCAAAAACGATTTGAACAGATAACAAATTTTGAAAAATATCTTTATGAAAATGGAACGGTTGTGTTAAAATTTTTCCTGAATATTTCCAAAGAAGAACAGAAGAAAAGATTTCTCGAACGCATTGATAACCCGGCAAAGAATTGGAAATTTTCAATTGGCGATATTGAAGAAAGAAAATATTGGGACGAATATCAAAAATGTTATGAAGAAGCAATCGCCGCAACAAGTAAAGATTACTCCCCGTGGTTTATAATTCCAGCCGACAAGAAATGGTTTGCAAGGCTGCTTGTTTCAGAAATTATAGTGGAAACATTAAAGAAACTGAAACCGGAATATCCAGAACTCAATAATGAACAAATTGCGGAATTAAAAAACTCAGCAGAAATTCTTAACTCCGACTCATAATCTCATCAGGTTTCTTTTTTAAATAGTTAAATCAATAGAAATGCATATGACTTTTGGAGATGAAAAAACAAACACTAAATACGTCACTTGCTAATATTTCAAAAATGAAAACACAAGAAGCGACTTCACAAGAACTGACTTTTGAAAAGCTATGGGAGAGCGAAGAAAGCCTGCGCATTTTAATGAACTCAAATCCAGAGGCTGTTTTTATTTTAGATACTTCTGGCAATTTTGTAGCCGCAAATGAAAAGACAGCACAAAGGTTTGGAAAACCTATTGAAGAATTAATTGGAACAAATGTTTATGCATACTTAACTCCCGAACTTGCCGAGAGTCGAAAAAATAAAGTGGAAGAAGTGGTTCGCACAAGCAAACCATTGCGCTTTGAAGACAGCAGAAATAATAGATATTTCGATAATTATCTTCATCCAATTTTTGACTCTTCGGGAAAGGTTATACGAATTGCTGTTTGGGTAATTGAGTTTACAGAATTGAAACTTGCCGTTGAAGCGCTTAAAGTGAGCGAGGAAAAATTTAGAGGTTTAGCTGAAAACATTGAAGATATATTCTGGATAAGGAACGGAAATGAGGTGCTATATGTTTCGCCAGCATACGAAACTATATGCGGTAAAACCTGCGAAAGTCTTTATGAAGATCCAAATTCATTTCTGCAATCAATTCATCCGGATGATATTGGGAAGGTAATTCAAAGCTTCTCATCAGAAAAGTATCAGAAGGAGGGCCTCTTCAATGAAGAGTTTCGAATCATTCATCCCGATGGCAAAGTCAGATGGATTTGGTCAAAAACATTTCCAATTAAAAAAAATGATGTGGTGTTTAGAACAGTAGGAATAGCCGAAGATATAACGCTTTTGAAAAAAGCCGAAGAAAACATTCAAAATGCTTTAATAAAAGAAAGAGAAATGAATGAACTTAAATCCAGATTTATCTCTACAGTTTCACATGAATTTAGGACACCGCTTGGACTAATACTTTCGTCGGCAGAACTTCTTCAAAATTATGGAAGCAGGTGGGATGAAGAAAAGAAAAATGAACACCTTAATAAAATCAAAAAAGCTGTTGATAATCTGACCGCGTTAATGAACGATATATTAATTATTGGGCAGAAAGAGTTTGGAAGAATAAAGGTGAATCCGGTAGAAATTAATCTTGTTAATTTTCTGAATGAACTTATTGATGAAATTAAAAGCTCACATCCGCAAACTCCTAATATTCTATTTAATTCTTCAGCAGAAGCAAAGATAACTTCAGATGAAAAATTGCTTCGTCAGATTTTAATAAACCTTATTTCCAATGCTGTAAAGTTTACACCTTCCCCCAAAAGTATTTTCGTAAACATTAAAACCTTACCAAATGAAAGTATAATTGAAATCAAAGACGAAGGAAGGGGAATTCCTGCTGACGATCTTAAAAATATTTTTGAGCCTTTTATCCGTGCCAAAAACGTAGGCGAAACGAAGGGTAACGGACTTGGCCTTTCAATTGTAAAACATGCCCTTGAACAATTGAAAGGGGATATAAAAGTTAAAAGCAAAATAAATGAAGGCTCTGTTTTTATTGTATCGCTGCCAAATGTTTTAGTAAGTGAAGATAACTAAATCAATGACTAAAATTTTAATTATTGAAGATGATAAAAATTATTGCGAGAATATAAAAATTCTTCTTGAAGAAGAAGATTATGAAGTACTTTTTGCATTAAACGGATTTGACGGGCTGGATATTGCCAGAAGCTTAAAACCTGATTTAATTATTTGTGATGTTATGCTTCCGGATATTTCCGGATACCAAATTTTGGAGGAACTTCGTAAGCGGGAGACTACAAAACTAACCCCCTTTATTTTTTTAACCGCAAAAGCCGAAATGAATGATTTGCGTACCGGGATGAACCTTGGAGCTGATGATTATTTAACCAAACCATATCATTCACACGAATTACTTCAGGCAGTAAAAATGAGATTGCAAAAATCACAGATTGAAAAAAATATTATTAATGATAAAAACAAACTTGAAACGGATGATTTTATCTTTCTTCCCGCAAAGAATAATTACGAAGTATTCCCCGTAGAAAACATTGTGTGCATTTTAGCCGAAAGAGTTTATTCAAATGTGTTTTGTAAAGACGGAAAGAAAATTCTTGTTAGACGGCTGCTCAAACAATGGGAAGAATCACTCCCAGATAAATATTTTCTGAGAATACATAAATCTTGCATTATTAATTTGAAGTTTATTAAAAAGGTTGATAAATGGTTTAATGGTTCGTTAAAAATATTTTTGTCAAATTATGATCAGCCGCTTATCGTAAGCCGAAGATATGCTGCGAAATTAAAGAAAAATAGTTGATATCTTTCTTCGTTCTTTTATGTTACACTGATTCTTTCCTCCAAACTTCAACTTGATCTTTATTAAAGAGCAACTTTTTTCTTAGGCTTACTTCTCATCTTCATTTCTCCCTGCTGCCTTTCGTTACAACTATCAACCTGATATTACATTTCAATACAATTCGCCTCGCTTAAGGTTCATTTTAGCAACGCAAAAAATATCTTTTTATTCAAACAGCATTTTAATGAAGAAAATCTTGATACTCGAAAAAGGAAACCATGTAAGCAAAATGATAGCTAAAAAATTATTAAACGAATAATATGAGCTGATTTCAACTTCCAGCCGATTGGGGCTTAATAGAACCATTCCAACGTTAATACCTGATTTAGTTATTGCCGATTTAACAACCATAAAAAACGATAATGTCGAATTACTCGTTCAGTTGAAAAACAATCCGGTCATTTCACTTTTTCCGTTCTTGCTTATTACCTCGCAAAATAAAATCAGCCGGGAGGATTTGAGCAGTGGATTAAATTTTTACATAAGTAAGCCATACACCGAGGAAGAATTTCTTCAGTTGTTAAAAAGAATATTACAAGAATCAAAGAGGCTTAGCCCATGGTAATCAATAATAAACAATCAATAATAAATCAAAAGGAGAATCTTATGGAAACTTCAAAACTCTCAGCAGTAAAAGCAATAGTAATAGTTACTATCATGTTTTTACTGTTTAACTCTTCCTCCCTGTTTGCACAGGAGAAAACACTCTATCAACGGCTCGGCGGCTACGACGCTATTGCTGCTGTGGTGGATGATTTTGTAATCCAATTAGTAGCAGATCAATCCATCGGTGTGATGTTCAAAGGACAGAGCGAAGACACAATGAAAAAGATCAGACAACATGTTATCGATTTTATTTGTGCGGCAGCAGGTGGTCCCTGTCTTTACAGCGGAAGGGATATGAAAACAACACACAAGGGCTTAGGTATTACTGAAGCTCAATGGAATACGAGTGTGCAATATCTGAAAAACACGCTGAACAAATTCAAAGTGCCTGAAAAGGAACAGAATGACCTTTTTGCAGCAGTATCTTCAATAAAAAATGATATTGTTGAAACCAAGTAATCAATTGAAATTTATTAAAAATAATTATTCGGAGGTTATATGTCAGTTCAAGAAAACTTTAAAATCGTTAGGGGTATGTATGATGCTTTTAACAAAAAGGATTTTATCAACGGTCAAAAACTTATTGATGATTATGCACAGTTTGAGATCGTTCCATTAGGTGTAAAGCTTACTGGAAAGGAGGGGTATTTGCAATTTGTAAATAACTGGGCTAATGCCTTCCCGGATGGATTGTGTGATGTTACAAATATTTCTGCAGCTGAAGATTGGGCTGTTGGGGAATTTGTGGGACGCGGCACTCATACCGGTTCTTTAATGTCTCCTGAAGGCGAAATTTTTCCGACAGGAAAAAGCGTTAATGTTCCATTCTGCGAAGTAATAAAAATAAAGGATGGAAAAATAGTTTCACTTAAGGAATACTTCGATACTGCTACAATGATGAAGCAGCTTGGGATATTGGCCGAGATGAAACACTAATAAAAAATGTCAATTATTATTTCAAAAAAATCTAAAGGAAAAAAAATGAAAAAACTAACTTTATTCATATTGATGACTTTTGCAGGAGTTTCATTGATGCTTTTTACAAGCTCAAATGAATCCGATGCATCAAGTCATCGCGAAGCTCCGTTAATCAGCCTCGATCCGCTGGCTGATAATACGGATCTATATGCGTTCAGATCTCCCGATGATCCGAACACTGTTACAATTGTAGCAAACTATATTCCCCTCGAATTGCCGGAAGGCGGACCGAATTATTCATCATTCGGAGAGGGAATTCGTTACGAAATACATATAAAAAACAAAACATCCAACGCACAGCTTGGCTATGCAAAAGACGATATTACTTATCGTTTTACTTTTACTCAAATGAATGAAGACCCAACGACTTTTTTCAATATCCGTCTGGGTCAGCAAAATCTAAAAACAACTTATACCTGTGAGAAAAGTACAAACGGCGGCAACTCGTTTTCAACTATAATTTCAAATGGAGTTGTCCCCCCAAATAATATCGGCCCTCGCTCAATTGAAGGCGCTGCAGGACTAGGCTCTGATTATTCCTCATTAGTGCAGAATGCAATTACAACTGCTTCAACAGGTGAAAAAGTTTTTTGCGGTCCACGTGACGATCCTTTCTTTGTTGATCTTGGCGGAATATTTGATCTCGGACAAACACGCAACGATTACGGAACCGATCCTTCAAATTCTGAATACGCAAGAGATGCAGTTGCAGGATTTAATACGCATTCTATAATTCTTCAAATCCCAATCAGCAGTTTGCAAAAAGATGGAAAGACAGTCGATCAAGCATCAGACATACTTGATCCAGAATTTGTAATTGGTGTTTGGGCATCTGGGGCAGACAGCAAATTACTACTCTCTCAACAAACGGAGGAAAACCAACTTACAGCGGTCCGTGGATTCAAGTATCACGTTTAGGCGTGCCTCTAGTTAACGAAGCAATTATTCCAATTGGTGAAAAAGATCATTGGAATGCAGTTAGCCCTTACAGTGGTGATGAACAAGATTTTATGCAATATTTCGCTAATCCTGAACTTGCACTTTACATGGATGACAGTCAATTTGGAACAGCAGTACCTGGTTTAAGCAATTTGAGAATTCAATCTATGTCTTATCCTGGCATCGGGATTATTCCTGGCTATACTACCCCCGGCTTTGATTTCAGAAATACCAAAGACGGTGCTTATGCCGTAACTCATCTTGTGCCCCCGCCTGACTTAACGGGTACTGCCTTTGCGGTTAATCTATACGGTGGATTAGTCGGACCAGGTCAACCAAGATTAGTTGATATTTATCCGATTATCTACTTTGGCGTTCCTAATCTTATTCCTTATCAACTTGCAACTGGAAAAACCGGAGGACCATTAAGTGCTGGTAAACCATTCATAAATAATTTTCTTCCTGTTACAAATGATGGAACATATCTCTATGGCGGAGATATGTTAAGATTGAATATGGCTACTCCAGTAACAGAGAGAGGTACTGATGAGTACACTCAAAATGCCTTTGAGGGACTAGTACGAGCTGCGGTGCTTGGCTTGACAGATCCCACTTATAATCAAACAACGGATCTTCAATTCATTCCTCACATGGATGGTTTCCCAAATGGCAGAAGGCTTGAAGATGATGTTACTACAATTGAACTGCAGGCAGTGGGCGGATTAGTTCTTGCCGCCGTAGGTCTTCCTTTTGATGATGCAGTAGCACCGGATTACTCCGATCTTCTTTCGTCTCAATTGGTTGCCGAGTTAACTTATAACGCGGGACCAACTCATAACGATATTGCGCTGTTGCCAAACTTCCCCTTCCTTGCTGATCCGCTTCGTGGATATGATTATGTTAAACAGCTAACAGCTACTTCCCCCGGCACTCCAACTTCCGTTGAAACTGATCCTTTAGGTTTGGCAGCACCAAAAGGATTTCTTCTTCAGCAGAATTATCCAAATCCATTTAATCCAAATACTGTAATAAGCTATCACGTATCAAAAGCTGGTTTGGTTAGATTAAAAATATTTGATTCGATCGGGCAGGAAGTATCTACACTTATTAATAAAGAACAAGCTCCAGGCGTTTATAAAGTTAATTGGAACGCTTCTGGACTTGCCAGTGGTACTTACATCTACCGCCTTGAAATTGGTAACGAAGTAGTTTCTAAAAAAGCGGTGCTTCTAAAGTAGTATAATCACTTTTAACAGATGCTGTTGAAACGAGAGGTTTAAGTTAAAGTCTTCTTACGGCTTTAATAACAACAGCATCTGTTAGTTTTTTTTGAAAGGAGTATAAATGAAAAAAAATATTTTAATCATTAGTTCAGTATTCTTTATTGCCTCAATTGTATTTGCTTATTTTCTTTTCAATATAAATGGGGATGAAGCAGAAAATATCCCCAACCTTTTACCGCGGCGAAGTAGTGATGGAACATTATCAGCGGAGTTTCTTAATGCCCAGCGAACTGTAGATTACTACCGCGAGCAGATTGAAAAAAATCCAAATAATCCTAAAAATTATGTTGAGCTTGCACAAGTATTTTTACAGGAAGCACGTGTAACGGGCAAACATCACGAATATATTCCCAAAGCACAAGCGCTCATAAATAAAGCCCTTTCACTTGATCCTAAAAATTTTGAAGCGAATCTTTCTAACGCATCTATTTTGATGACGCTTCACCAGTTTAATGATGCGAAGAACATTGCCGAATGGGCGGTTAAAAAAAATAGCTATAGTGCAGCCGCATTCGGAATCCTTTGCGACGCTTATACTCAATTAGGAAAGTATGATGACGCAATTAAAGTTTGCGATAAAATGTTAAGCCTTCGTCCCGATCTGCGTTCATATTCAAGAGCATCTTATTTAAGAGAACTTAATGGACAAATTGATGGAGCAATTGACGCAATGAAATTCGCTGCTGATGCTGGCGCTTTTGGGCAGGAAGATCGCGCCTGGTGTTTGTATAACCTCGCTAATCTTTTTCTTTATTCGGGTAAAGTTGATACGGCAAAATTTATTTATAATGGGATTCTTGAAGAGCGTCCTTCATACGCCTATGCTTATGCGGGACTTGCAAAAGTTATGATTATAAAAAAAGATTTTTCCAAAGCGATTGAATATTTAAACAAAGCTTCACAAATAATTCCCGATCATTCTTTTACTGAACTGCTTGCAGATATTTTTCAAATGATGAATAACAAAAACGCAGAGGAAAAGCTTGTTCAAAAAGTTTTAGAAGGGTTTGAACAGCACGAAAGTGATGGCTGGAACGTTGATCACGAACGAGTTGTCTTTTCATTGAATCATAATATTGATTTGAAAGAATCATTAAATCTGGCAAAAAGAGATTTTGAACAAAGACCAAACAATATTGAAGCTGCCGATACTTATGCGTGGGCTTTATATAAAAATCATAAATATGAGCAAGCTTTGAACATAATTCAAAATGCGATGAGATTAAATTCAAGGAATAATTTTATAGACTTTCACGCAGGGATGATATTCGCTTCAAATGGGAAAGATGATGAAGCAATAAATTATCTGCGAAAATCAATTAGCGAGAACATTCTTATTAATAAAATTTTCTACGACGAAGCACAATCAAAATTATTATCACTCGAAAAGTCTGCTTCTATTAAATAAATTATTGTATGAACGCAATCGTTACTTATCTATTTAGTTTTTTAATGAGCGTGATGCTTTCACACAGTGTTGCTACGCACAGCGTTCATATTAGTTTTACAGAAGCAAATATTAAACAGAATTATGTTGAGGGAAAAATAAATTTTTACAGAGATGACTTCTTTAAAGCACTTAAAAAATTCAACGGCGGAAACCTTAACGGACTTTCTTTGGTAGAGTACGAAAAATTGAAATACGATTACCTTCAGAAAAATTTCAAGGTGATGGTAAATACCAAACGCTATTTGAATTTACAAATCATTAATAATAGTGAAGATGAATATTCTATCTGGTTCAATTTTATCTTTACTTCAAGCGAAGAAATAAAATCAGTAAAATTAATCTGCAAAACATTATTTGAGCTTTACGATGATCAAATGAATATGTTTATGCTGAAATACAATAACAAAGAGCAAAGCGTAGTATTTCAAAAATCAGAATCAGTTTTTGAAATAATTATCTAAATAAAAATTAATTATGGAATTGTTTACATCATTTTTACAAATTGGTCTTAATCATATTCTTGAAGGATATGATCATTTGTTATTTCTGTTGGGATTAATAATTGTTGCAGATAATCTGAGAGGTTTATTCCCCGTGATTACAGCGTTCACAATTACTCATTCTACCACTCTAATTTTGAGTGCACTCGGCATTCTCTCGTTAAATCCATCAGTGACTGAAGCGCTGATAGCAGCATCAATCGTGTATGTGGGCGTTGAGAACTTATATCGTAAAAAAATGAATTTGCGCTGGCTTATTTCAGGCGGCTTTGGACTTGTTCACGGTGCCGGATTCTCCGGACATCTAACCGAGATGTTAAAAAATGTATTAGGTATGAATAATATATGGTTCCCATTAATCGGATTTAACGTTGGAATTGAGTTGGGGCAGCTAATAGTTATTTCGCTTGTCTATCCACTTTTATATTTAATGAAGAATGAGAAAATTAAAAATTCGGTTGTACAGAAAATGTCAATTGGAATCGCAACTGCCGGCTTGTTTCTGCTTGCACTGAGAATATTTAATCCTCAATAAATATATCGAATGAATCATAAAATATTTATAACCGGTGGAAGCGGATATATCGGCAGCGCTTTAATTCCTCAGCTAATAAAACGAGGGCACGAAATCCGTGCCCTTGTTCGATCTCAATCTCTTTATAAAATTCCAACAGGTTGGGGGATTGTTTCAGGCGATGTTCTTGATAATAAAACCTACGAAGATAAAATATTCCCCTCAGATACATTTGTACATCTTGTTGGTGTATCTCATCCTAATCCTTTTAAAAAAGAATTATTCCTCAAAGTTGATCTTAAATCACTTGAGCAAACTTTGGATGCCGCGATTTCCAGCAACATAAAACATTTTGTATATTTAAGTGTCGCACACCCCGCACCAATAATGAAGAGCTACATCGAGGTAAGAAAAAAATGCGAGACTTTAATTTATCAGAGTGGTTTATCTGCAACTATTATTCGTCCGTGGTATGTTTTGGGCCCCGGTCATTATTGGGCTTACTTGTTAATTCCGTTTTATAAGATATTTCAAAACATACCTATAACGAGAGATACAGCAAGAAGGTTGGGGTTAGTCACTTTATTTGAGTTGATTAAGCCAATAATTTATGCGATTGATAACCCCCCGGCAATTTCAGTGAGGGTAATTGAAGTCCCACAAATATTGAACGGATATTTTAAATTATGAACAATTAAATTTTTCCGTGATAATCCTAAAATAATTCCCTTATCTTTTCCACAGGCCTGCCAAGAACGGCATTATCATCAATTTCAACTATTGGTCTCTGAACAAGATCGGGGTTTTTGATCATCAGCTCCAAAATTTCCTCTTGTGATAGCGTTTCAATTATACCCCTTAATTTTTTATAGGCGTCTTCATTTCGCCGCAGCAATTCAGAAGGGTTCATTTTCATTTTCTTTAATAAAGACTTTAGTTTTGCTTTCGAAAAAGGATTCAGGTAATAATTTACTTTTTCAAAGTCCACTCCCATTTCAATCAAAATATTAACTGTTTTCTTACAGGTCGTACAGGATGGTTTTTCGTAAACGGTAATTTTTTTCACATCTTCTCCATTAAGTAATATAACTTTTGAAGATAAAAATAATATATTTGCAATAAAGAAAATTGCTTCAGATAACAAAGATCAAATCCGCCGATTTTTTCTATAAAACAAAATGGATTTATTAGAGCAACTTATCAGCATTGATTATGAAAATTTATAAGTACCTTTTAGATATAATTAAAACCAGGGGCGCTGCACATCTGGTGTTGTTGGATCCAGACAAAGTAAGTAGCAATAAATTGTCAGGTCTCTTAGATGTCTGTGCAGCCGGCAGCGTTGATGGTTTGCTTATCGGCGGAAGTCTGATGATGAATGGAGATTTCCAATCTTTCTTAAAAGAAGTAAAAGCACATACAAAAATTCCAACAATTATTTTCCCGGGAAGTGTAAACCAGGTTTCAGAATTCGCCGATGCAATTTTGTTTCTTTCGGTAATTAGCGGAAGGAACGCCGATCATTTAATCGGCAGACATGTAATTGCTTCTCCATTAATTAAAAGAAGCGGTATTGAGCCAATTTCTACCGGATATATTTTAATTGAATCCGGAGTAACAACAACAGCAATCTACATGAGCGGAAGCCTTCCAATTCCAAGAAACAAACCCGAGATTGCCGCCGCAACAGCATTAGCGGCAGAATATATCGGGATGAAATTAGTCTATCTCGAAGCCGGAAGCGGGGCTGACAATCCGGTACCAAACGAAATGATAAAAGCTGTTTCTGAATACTGTACGATTCCTGTAATAGTTGGTGGGGGTATCAAATCACCTGAAGCTGCGCACGAAAAAGTTAAGAACGGAGCCTCGATAATTGTTACCGGGAACTTCTTCGAGAAAGAAAATAACTGGAATATGATTAAAGAATTTGCTTCTGCTGTTCACACAAAACAAGGACTTTTAATTTAACTCGATAGAACAAGAATTGCATCGATTAGACAAATCTGAAATTATCTTCCTAATTTTTGTTCTATTTCTTTAAAGGATTAAAATTGGACGCACAAAAATTTATAAATGACTCATTGAACGAAAGTTCTGAAACAAAATTAAAGATAAAAGATCAGCTTGCTGATGAAATTTTAAAAGCTGTTGATATTCTTGTAGCCTCGTACAAGAACGGCAACAAACTTTTACTTTGCGGCAACGGAGGCAGCGCTGCAGATTGCCAGCACATCGCAACTGAGTTGATGATAAGATTGAGCCACCATATTCAGCGTCCGGCGCTTCCTGCAATTGCACTCACAACAGATACGTCAAATCTTACCGCAGGGGGAAATGATATTGGTTTTGAAAATGTCTTTGCAAGAAATGTAGAAGGACTTGGAAACAAGGGGGATGTTTTACTTGCAATCTCTACAAGCGGTAATTCACCAAACGTGGTTAAAGCTGTGGAAATGGCTCAATCAAAAGGAATAAAAGTAATTGGTTTCCTTGGAGGTAATGGCGGTAAATTAAAATCAATCGTTGATCTTCCGATTGTTGTTCCATCAGCCAACACACAGAGAATACAGGAGGGGCATATAACTATCGCTCACATTATTTGTGAGCTCGTTGAATATAAATTATTTGCTGACAAGGGTTAAGTTAACTTTTTCAGTTCTCGGTTTATTTCCTTTTCCAATCTATTTTATCTCCGACTTGAATGTTGTGCCTATCGGTATATCCGGCTACCACTTCAACAACATATTGCGCAGGTTTGGTTGAAGGATAAGTTTGATCAGAAAGCATCGTGGTGTTTTTGTGAATCGTTACTATCTTCATATCTGCATTAACAAAAATTATATCGAGTGAGATTAAAGTATTTCGCATCCAGAATGAGCGAATTTGTTCATCGGGAAAGATAAAAAGCATTCCCTGGTTTTCTTTCATTTCAACTCGCTTCATCAGACCCAGTTCTCTTTCGTATTCATTATCGGCAAACTCAAGATCAATTTTTGTTTTTGATGTTCCGAGTGAATCGGTAAAATTGAGTTCACCTTCTTTTGTGAAATTATAATAATCCATCTTGGGCTTATCTTCATTAAAAAAATTGTTATAGATAAAAAATCCAGCCGCAGCAACTAAAAGAATTATTCCAATTATTTTAGCAGTAGAAAGTTTTTTCGGGGATTGTGTTTGTTTCTTTTGAGCCATTGTTAAATTTCCGATATTTGTGTAAGGCAAATATAAACAAATCAAATTTTAAATTGACTCGTATTATAGAACGGCACGTAATAGCAGTAAATGAATCTCAACAAAAGATGATCATCAGCGGATGGGGGAAAGACGCACTTGAAAAATCAGTTGTTGAAAAAATAACTTATCTTTCAGATGGCTTAAAAGTGAAAGGCTACATTGCATATCCTAAAGACGATTCAAAAAAATATCCCTGCATTATTTGGTGCCGGGGCGGGTTTGGAAATAAAGGAGCGATAGATAAGTTTACTGCGCGTGGAATGTTTGGTCATATTGCAAGTTTGGGTTATTGTGTTTTTACAAGTCAATATCGCGGCAATGATGGAAGTGAAGGACGGGATGATTTTGGCGGCGACGATATAAATGATGTTATAAATCTTATCCCACTTTCTGATGAAATTCCACAGGCAAACAAGGAACTTTGGGGAATTGAAGGGTGGAGCCGAGGCGGAATGATGACTTATCTTTCATTGACACGCATAAATATTTTTAAAGCCGCAATCATCGTGGGTGGAATTGCCGATCTTAACTGTAGTTCAATAGAGAATAGTTTTATTAGCAAGCTTTATGAAGATAAAATTGGTCAAGTTAATTCCTTAGAGTTCCTGAAAAAATGTGAGGAGCGTTCAATTATAAACTTTCCCGAGAAATTATCTGCAGGCACTATTTTATTATTAATTCACGGCACTGCCGACGAGAGAGTTCCAACTTCAAATTCTATTGACCTTTCAAAAAAATTAATTGAATTAAACCGTACATTCAGACTGGTTCTTCTCGAAGGCGGAGATCACTTTTTAAAATCTCATCGAAAAGAAATAGATGAAATGAGAAAAAGTTGGTTTGGAAAGTATTTAAAATAATTTTTAGAGAGTCAATAATCTACATTGTAAGAGTCTTCTAATTAATTGTAATTTTACAATTAAAAATCTTACAGTAAATAATGAACGAACCAATTTCAAACGAAGAATTGTTTCTTCAGCTTGTGCTTCAGAACCAGCAAATGGCAATGATATCTATGGGGAAAACTCAAAATCCCCTTACGCAAAAGATCGAGCCTAATTTAGAATTCGCAAAAATTACAATTGACATGCTTGATATGATTGTCGAAAAGACAAAGGGAAATCTATCTGATTATGAATCGAAATTAATTACCGAAGTAATCCGCGATCTGAAATTAAATTATGTTGAAGCATCAAAACAGAAATAAAATGACACTTGGAGTAATTGCAAATATCACCAAAGAAAATGTTGCAAATGTAGTTTCAACATTTATTGAGAAGCTTCAAAAAAACAAGCTCGATTATTTATTAAGCTCTGATCTTTGGAAATTCAGAAAACGATTTACAATCAAAATCCCGAAGCAAAATTTTCTGCCAGATAAAAAGCTTTGTGAGCTAAGCGATATAATTATTTCAATCGGCGGCGATGGAACAATGCTTGCAACAGCTTTCAACGCACAGTTTTTTGATAAACCTGTTCTCGGGGTTAATCTTGGTAAGCTTGGTTTTCTCGTCGAAGCAAACATTAATCAGATGGATGCAATTATTAAAGAAATCAAATCTAAAAAATATTCGATTGAGGAAAGAATAGTTATAACCGGTGTTTGCACTGGCCATAAAATTGAAAAACTGTACGCAATAAATGACCTCGTAATTGATAAAGGTGCCTGGCCCAAAATGATTGAGCTCACTGTTATTGTTGATGGAGAGTATGTAACGACTTTTTCTGCTGACGGATTAATTATTGCAACCCCAACTGGCTCAACAGGTTATTCTATTTCTTCCGGCGGACCAATCGTAAGTCCTAAAGCAGACGTAATTACGCTTTCCCCAATTTCGCCGCATAGCTTAACTATTAGACCGCTCGTGTTACCAAGCAATCAGGAAATAATTATTCGGGCGAATTCGCTGTATAGAGAAATACAGATCAATTGTGATGGACAAAGAGTTTTTGCTTTCCCCCCACCATTTGAAATAAAAATTAATAAAAGTAAAACCCCGCTTAAGCTTGTTCATACTTCATTAACCAGTTACTTCGAAACACTACGCAACAAGTTGCTTTGGGGAATTGACCTCCGCAAAAACTCTTTAGATAGAAAAGGAGTGTAATCATGAAATTATTTTTCGCAGTCATAGTTCTTTTCGCACAAATAGTTTTTTCTCAGGGGAAAAGTGAAATAACCACAGATGAGAAAACAGGCAAACCAATGCTGGTTGGCGAAGTAACCCGCGATGCTTTTGAAGATACCAGCTTTATGTGGTTTGATAATGAATATTCTGAATACAGAGTTGATACAACATCACTGATAGGTTTCGCGGAGAAAATCAAACAAATAAATTTTAAAATTATTTTAGGAACTTGGTGCGAAGACAGCCAGATGTTTGTGCCACGGTTGATAAAAATTTTTGATAAAATAAATATACCCGAACAGAATTTCAATTTGATCTGTGTTGATCGTGAAAAAAAAGATTTGTCGGGCGAAGTTGAAAACCTTGAAATACAGTTAGTCCCCACCATAATAATATATTCCGGAGATCAGGAAGTTGGACGAATAGTTGAAGCCCCGCAGGAAAATCTCGAAAAGGACATAGTTCGTCTCATAGCTAAACAAAAATTCTGACAGTTGATAGATCAAAAGAAAAAATATTTTATTTTGTCTTTGACTTTGTCATTCTTTTCCTATTTTGTGCACTAATTATTGTAAAAGTTTTTTTACAATAATCTTTGGACACACAATGGGAAAATTGCTTCGTTCTGTCTTAGAGTTTCATTTCAAATGCATTGCTTAGATAAATAACAAACATCATTATTAATAATTAAATTGGAGAAAGTATGAATCGTGTATTCTCTTTTGTCTTCCTTTTCTCTCTGCTATTTGTACTAAATAGCAGCTTACATGCGCAATTTAGCGATGAGCGAATGTGGAGTACTCAAATTCGCCCGACAGGTGAATTTTTTGAAGTTCCTCAAACCGCAATTGATTATGTGCATCCTAACACTGAGTCAAGAATTTTTTCTACTCCCCTTGGTGCTGTTGTGATTGGCCCAAACTTCAGAGTTTTTCCAAGCACTTACACACAAAGTGAAACTCCTATTACAAGGCATCCAACAAACCCAAACATTATGTATGGATCCTCCAACTCGGTAAAGATAAGCCCATTCACAATCAGTGAAGGTCTTTATCTCACCACAGATGGTGGAACAACATGGTTCGGAAATGATAAAACTCTCTCTAATCCAACAACAAATCATGGCGGTGATCCGGCACCGGGTATTGATGCAAATGGAAGACTTTATATGTCCCATTTAGGATATACTACCGTCGGAATGTTTGTTACCAATTCTTCAGACATGGGTACAACATGGTCAAATGATTACACTATTGTATCGGGGTCGCAAGACAAAAATCACACTGTTGTTGATAACATACCAACTAGCCCATACTTTGGAAGAGTATATGTAAGCTGGTCGAGATTTACCTCTGCTGCTCCACCCATTGCTGTATCGTATTCATCAAACAGCGGAACAAGCTGGAGTGTTGCGGCAAATATCAACACGCCTCCTGCCGGTCATTACTCACAAGGTGTTAACGGTGCTATCGGACCTAATGGCGAAGTTTATATGGTATGGCAAAATCCAACTTTAGGCTCACCTTATACCGGCGACTATATGGGATTTGGAAAATCTACAAACGGCGGAGCCACATGGACCGTCAATAATAATATTTATGACTGCAATGGAATTCGTGGATACTTATTTGCTACAAGCATAAGAGTTAATGATTTTCCATGGATGGGAGTTGATGTTACAGGCGGTGCTCAGAACGGATGGATTTACGTAGTTCATGCCGAAAAGAATTTAGCTCCAGCCGGTTCAGATGCTGATATTATTTTACATCGCTCTACAGATGGCGGAACTACCTGGTCTGCAGGTATAAGAGTAAACCAGGATGCTTTAAATAATGGTAAGGTTCAATACTGCCCCGCCCTCGTTGTTGGCGGTGATGGAAGTGTTAATGTTGTCTATTATGATAATAGAAATCTATCATCCGACTCTGCAACTGTTTATCTTTCAAGATCAACAGACGGCGGAAATACATGGACAGATTTAGAAGTAGCAGATCATCACTTCAAACCAAAACCGATCGCAGGACTTGCTGGTGGATACCAAGGTGATTACATTGGAATTACCGAAGCAAACGGAATTGTTTGGCCTTATTGGTGCGATGATAAATCAGGCATCTACCAGGCTTGGACAACAAAGGTTGATTTCAACGGCGTAGTTACAAACCCAAACATTGTTCCATCATTAACTGTTACACCCTCTTCCGGCAATGGAGTGTTTAGCGTAAATTTTTCAGCAACCAACAACGAAGCAACATCTCAAACCTTCGGTCTTTGGTTAGAGGAAACTCTTCCCAACAATAGGGTTAAAACGATTTATAACAAAACTATTACCGTTAATTCAGGGCAGACCTTTAGCGGAGTTAAAAACAAAAATTACACGATTAAGCCATTGGGTGTTTATACATACACACTTAAGGTAGGGGTTTATCCTTCAACTATTTGGGCGACTGACGTAAAGACTTACACTAAAACTGTTATTGAATTAAACAAAGGAAATTCAATCGAGGAAACAGAGAACTTAATTCCAGAATCTGTTTTGCTTGAATCGAACTATCCAAATCCCTTTAATCCTTCAACCACAATTCGCTTTGGATTGAATCAGGATGACTATGTTTCGTTAAAAATATTTAACGCACTTGGTCAGGAAGTAGCTACTTTAGTAAATGAATTTCGCAATGCGGGTTATCATGATGTAGTTTGGAACGGCACTGATAATTCAGGTAATCAAGTTACAAGTGGAATTTATTTCTACAGATTGAACACTGGCAGTTTTGTTGAAGTAAAGAAGATGCTACTTACGAAGTAAAGTCAAACGTCGAATGTGAAACGTCAAACGTAAATTCACATTTGAGATTTAAGGCAGCCCAATCCGTTATCCATTAACTAACGGAAACTGAGGCTGCCTTTTTTATTTTTAGACATAACCAGGCAAATGTTAATATAAATATCAAAAGATTATTCAATCTTGGTTTTGTAATTAAAAATTAATACAGCTATATTTTAAATGTTCTTTCAATCAATCTTAAATAAATTTAAGGAGGTCAAGTATGAAAAAAGTTCTTTTTGTTTTGGCAGTGTTAGCTTTCTCGACAGCTTTAACTTTTGCTCAGACTCAAGTTCAAAGTGGAATGTACTCGATAAATTATGAAACACCGGGTTACACTTTGGATAAGAATGAAGGTACAAGATCTTTCAGTCTTGAAGTAAACTTCTTGAAACCATTCGATGTAAAACCGGATGTAGTTTTATCGGTTACTCACATGGATGTTGATCAACAGACCGCACTGAGATATAAAGTTGAAACTTCCGGTATTTCAAGAGACGGCTTTACTCTTAAGGTTACTACCTGGGGTAATTGCAAAATCTTTGGAATAAGCGGTAACTGGATGGCTCACTCAGAATAACTAAAATTATTTCAATTAATTCGGGTTGTTCTTCTAAATAGAGGGACAACCCCTTTTTTTAAATTAGTCAAAAACATCTTTTCTGTACGGAAAGTTCTTTTTAATTTGAATGTAGAAATAATTATCATTTACTAATCTTCCTTTGGTTTTATTTCTTGATACGATTCTTAAAATTATTTTCACTTGCAGCTCTTCTTTTACAAATTATTGGCTGCAATACAAACCCGCCCGATGCTCCGTTAAATTCATTAGTTGATACAGGAAAAGTAATTGTTACTTCAAATGTTGACAGTGCTTTAATTTTTGCTGATGATATTTTTACGGGGAATTATTCTCCCGATACGTTAGAAGTTTCTGCCGGCGAACATTCAATCAGGCTCGAAAAGGAAAATTACATTTCTAAAAGTGAAATTATAACTGTAATTAAAAATGAAATGGTAAGCATTAATTTTGATCTGGAATTTGTTACGGTTAATAAAATTGTTTTGCTTGAAGATTTCGCAAATGTTAGCTGCAACCCCTGTGTAATTTCGAATAAAATTATTTATTCACTCACTCATTACAACAATGGATTGAAAGTGATCGCTATAAAATATCCGACAAATTTTCCTTCACCTAATGATCCATTCTATCTTGCAAATACAATTGATTGCAGCGCACGAATGAGCTACTATAATATTTTTTCTGCCCCAACCACCGTAATTGATGGAATTGAAAAACCAATCTCGACAGACTCTAACGCAGTGAAGCAAAAAATTAGCGATAGGATGATGAGAGCAGCCCAGTTTCGTTTAACAATTACAGACACACTAATCGGCAGCAGTTACAGCGCTCATATTAAAGTCGACCTTCTTGATAATTCTAACATTGATTTTAATAATCTTGTGATTCAAACGGTCGTGATTGAAGAATCAATTGAGTTTGCAAATCCGCCGGGCTCAAACGGTGAAACTATTTTTTATGATGTGATGCGTGCAATGCTTCCTTCAAATCAAGGTGAATTAATGACAGATCTTGAAACAACAGGAAGCAAGGAATATACAAGACAAATTATGTTGAGTTCTCAATGGCAATCTGAAAAAATTAAAACGGTGGTTTTTATTCAGGATAAAAATTCAAAAGAAGTTTATCAGGTCGAAGTTTCAAATTAAATAAATATTAAATTGTTTTACCTTTTAACAAGGGAGATGTTGTTATGAAAAAAATTGTACTTTTAATTTCGCTGCTCGCATTTATATCAAATATAAATGCTTATGAAAAAAAATCACTGGTTGAGCGGTACACAAATTGTTCCTGCGGACCTTGTGCTGCACTGAACAATGCTTGGTATAATGCGACTACTCAATCGTTGGTAAATGCTGGATTGATGACGCACATTGTTTACAATGTAAACTGGCCTTCCGAATACGATCCGATGTTTTTATTAAATTCAACTGATAACATAAGTCGCTGGACTTATTACGGAGTTAATTCTGTCCCCTGGGTAGATATTAACGGAACAACTTTTAACACCGGAAGCGGCGCAACTGCTTTTACAAATGCAATCAATACAGGAAACGCTGAGTATGCCCCATTCAAAATTATTTTAACGCCGGAAAGATTTTCAAACAATGTAATAAATGTTCACGTAAAAATTCTTCGTGATCCAACGGATAATACTGTGTTTGATAAAACAAAGCTGAGAATAGCTCTTACCGAGCGGGTGGTTGATTTCACAACTCCCCCCGGCAGTAATGGAGAAACAATGTTTTACAGTATAAGCCGTAAAATGCTTCCTGATGGAAAAGGAACTGAGTTTGCCATTCCCGCCCCCGGTGATTCAATCGAACTTGATTTCGTTTATATTCCCACAGCAGAGTTTATTGCAGCAGTAGATTTTGACAGCATTCGTGTCGCCGCTTTTATTCAAAGCGATATTGACAAGGAAGTTTATCAATCAACAATGACAAATCTTGTCTATTCAAATCACATTAACGCAGCTTTTCAAGTTGATGAGTATTTAGGCGCCGCTCCCTTTAGTGTAACATTTAATGACTATTCAACTGCTACCGACACTACATCTCTGACTTCCTGGGCTTGGGATTTTGATAACAATGGAACAACTGATTCAAATGAACCCAACCCCACCTTTATTTTTAATGATAATCAATCCTATTCCGTTAGCCTTACAGTAAGTGATGGATATAATTCATACACTCGTGTGATGAACAATTTTATTACAGTGCTCAGCGCTTCATCAAATACTTTAGTTGTTAATGGAATTGATTACCAGACAGATGCTTATAAAACCGAAATGGAAAATTTTTATAACAACTCTGCCTGCTTCGGAAATCATAACGTTGATATTTGGGATTTGTTCGGTGACGAAGGGTTTGATTTTGCTTCTAACCCGAAAGTAAAGCAAGTTCATCTATTCAGTAGGAATATACCCACCTCAATTTTAAATTTGTATGATAATGTTATTTGGATTGGAAATAACTACAGCGGTGATATAACATACTATGACCCGGATCAGGTTATCGAATATGTGCAAAGCGGAAAGAATTTTTTGCTCGCAACTAGATTAGCAAATGATTTTTTCAACACTAACTTAAAAACATATTGCGAGATCGATTTTTTCAGCGGTGATTTAACAGTAACAAATTTAATATCGCTGGACAACAATCTTGTGGATATGGCTGCTGTGGGAACAAATTCCTTGGTAAACTTTCCCCAACTTTCAGCCACTTCTGAAGCTGTTCCACTTTTTGATGATAACACTGGTACAAACTGGATGGGGGGATTCAAAATTAAAAAGGAGAACGAAGGCGCTTTTATTTTTATCGGTGGTCGCCCATACAGATATGATAATGCCGCCTCCTTTGCCAATTACGATTTTATAATCAGTAATTGGATGGCGCCAGCTTCTATTAATGAAGAAATTTCTCTTGAGGTTGCAGCTACTTCACTCAGCGACACATTAGGTTCTGAAATGATTTTTGATATGACGGCAGTAAATATTTCATCAGTTGAACAAACTGTCTTTCTCGTAAGAACATTAAACGAACTTCCTTCTGGCTGGCAGTCTTCACTTTGTTTCGGCGAAAATTGTTTTTCGCCCGCTTTAGATAGTATTGCAAGTACGCCTGAGTTCGGAGTTAATCCGTTAGCTCCTGGTGATACACTTCGCACATCGCTTCACGTTTTTCCAAATGTTACGGGTGGTATTGCCAACGTACAATTGCAAATCGGAACTTTCGTTAATCCGGCAGATAGAATTACGCTTGATTTTACTGCCACTGCAACCGCTACCGGTGTAGATGATAAGCAGACTAAACCCGATCATTATTTCTTATCGCAGAATTACCCCAACCCCTTTAATCCATCGACAACAATTTATTATGGGCTGAAGGAAGCGGGGATGGTTTCACTGAAAGTTTATAATATTCTTGGTGCTGAAGTAGCAACGTTGATCAACGAATATAAACCTGCCGGCAGTTTTGAAGTTTCCTTCGATGCTTCTCACCTTTCAAGCGGAATTTATTTTTACGAATTTGTAACACACAATTTTGTTCAGGTTAATAAAATGATATTGGAAAAATAAATGAAGCAGTTCCTGGTATTTATTTTTTGCTTGGCTCTTCCATTCTCTGTTTTTGCTCAGGAAGAAAATCAAGTTGGGAAAAAAGCTCCGAACTTCAAGCTTGAGGATTCTGAGGGCGAAATTTTTGAGTTGAATAAAGAGATCGGAGACTCCCCCATCCTGTTAAGCTTTTGGGCAACATGGTGCAAACCGTGCGTTGAAGAAATGGCAGAGTATAGTAAAATTTATTCAGAGATGAAATCAAGCGGATTTAAAATGTTCGCTATCTCAACCGATAATGAAAAAACCGTTTCGAAGGTGAAGCCCTTTGTTAAATCAAAGGGCTATTCTTTTCCGGTTCTACTTGATACAAATTCAGAGGTTTCAAGAAAATATTATGCAAAGGCGATACCATTTACAGTTCTGATTGATAAAAATGGAAATATTGTTTACACTCATCTTGGTTATATGCGCGGTGATGAGGTTCAGGTTAAGAAAAAAATCGAGGAGCTGTTAAAAAATTGATTGGAAACATTCTGAACAAAAGTTATATCTCCATAATATTTATATTCTCTTCAGTATTTTTTTCAGCGATGAAAGTTTCTGCTCAGCAAAACGAAACAATTCTTCCGGATGGATTGGGTTTTTCCAATCAGCTTGAATATTCTTATGACATTGAGAAAAAACAGGAGATACTTGAAAACTGGCTCAACATAGATTACAACCGCGGAATTTTTTCAGCCGGGCTTCGTTTTGATTTGTTCCAGCCGAATGATCCCAACCCATCCATAAGCAGAGGCAAAGAAAAATTTGCCGGCATAGATTACAAATATATCACCGCCGAAATCGGTGATGCTCGTGAAGGATTGGACATCACAGTTGGAAATTTCTATCAGCTTTTTGGAAGGGGGATGATAGTGAAAAGTTACGAAGATAGAAACATCCGGATCGATAACAACTTGCTTGGCGTAAGCGTTCAGGGAACTTATGAAAATATTATTCTCTCAGCATTTAGCGGCAATATGGAAAATGCTCTGGCTGAACGAAAAGATATATTGCATGCAATAGATATTGATTTTAGAAGGTTCAGGCAGCCTAGAATTGGTGCGACCTTCGCGTCAAATCAGCCCGAAAATGATGCTGCCTCTACACGGTTAGCGTCGCTTCGATTGCAGCAAAGCCTTGGAGATGCCGATATATATGCCGAATATGGCATTAAACAAAACAACGACATTAGTAAAAATATTTTTAATGATGGCGAAAGCATAATCGGGAAGGCTTTTTATGGCAATTTGAATTTCTATCACGAAAACCTTTCATTCTCCGGCGAATATAAATACTACGATAATTTTTTATTCCAGAGTGATGATGGTACAATTGTTTATAACACTCCCCCCGCACTTAAGAAAGAGTATGCTTATACTTTGATTAACCGTCACCCGTCAGCCCTAAATCAAAATAATGAAAAGGGTTTTTTATTTGAACTAAACTATGACTACGATGATGATACATATTTCAATGCTGCTTATAGTGAAACAAGAACCATCGGTTCATCATCACTTTTTCAAAGACAGAATAGCAACAACTCCGAATCAAGAGTACAGTTTAAAGAAGGATACTTTCAGGCGAATCATAATCTGAATGAAAATTTTTATTTTGCTGCCGCATTTGGTTATCGTGAGGAAAAAGATACTGACACAAAAAACTTCACACCTATTTTCGAAAGCCGGTATTACTTCGACGAGATCAACACGCTCAAATTAATAATTGAACATCAAAGCACAACGAATAATATTACAAACGAACAATATTATACCGACCTGCTGTCGTTCGAGTATTTGCGTTCGCCAAAATTCAGTCTTGCGTTTGTAACGGAAATAGAAACCCGCGAACCTCAGCCCGGAAATATTGTGCGAAGATTGTGGGGTTATTTACAAGCCGGTTATAAACTTGGTGAGCATACTGACTTAACAATTTTATTTGGATCAAGACAAGCTGGCAATATTTGCATAGGTGGTGTATGCCGCTTTGAACCTGAATTCCGCGGAATTGAACTCAAAATGCTAACGCGGCTTTAATAAATTAGTTTTGATTCTCTCAGCTTACTTTTGTCCCACTTAATTATTCCTTAATACTATAAGAATTGAATGTACGAATTAACAAATGCACTTAATTATTAGCCTGGCTTTTATTGTTTAATTAACCTAATTTTAATTCACTAATTTTTATTAACTCTTTATAAAGTGACACACATGAAAACTCTTCGATTACTCTTTCTATTTCTTTTAATAAGCACAGTTGGTTTTAGTCAAAACTACAAGCAAGTCAAAATATATTTTAACGATGCTGCTCAATTAAATCAACTAATGTCTTCGGGCTTGGAAATTGAACACGCCCAGTTTACAAAAGATAATGCCATAGTTGTATTTTTAAACGATGAGGAATTTGCAAGACTTCAAAACACTTCATTCACTTATGAAATTCTGATAAATGATTGGGCTAAATATTACTCAGAACTTCCGAAGCTGAACGAAACAGAAAAACAAAGTTTTATTCAACAAAGTAAAAAAGATTATAATGTTGATGGTTTTGGTTTTGGTTCGATGGGGGGATTTTATACTCTCGCAGAAATATATTCTAAACTTGATTCGATGTATTTATTGTATCCGAATTTAATCACACAAAAATTTCAGATTGGTACTTCGATTGAAGGCAGACCAATGTATGCAGTAAAAATATCCGACAATCCAAATGTAAACGAAAGCGAACCACAAGTTCATTTCAATGCTTTGATTCATGCACGCGAACCCGCCGCAATGATGGCAGTTATGTATTATATGTATTACCTGCTTGAGAATTACGGCACTGACCCCGAAGCGACTTATCTGGTTGATAACAGAGAAATTTATTTTATCCCTTGTATCAACGTTGATGGTTACGAATATAACAGACAGACAGATCCAAACGGTGGAGGTATGTGGCGCAAGAATAGAAAAAACAACGGCACAGGCTGCTGGGGCGTGGACCTCAACAGGAATTTTGGTTTTCAATGGGGATACAATAACAGCGGTTCAAGCCCCAATTCCTGCGATGAAACTTATCGCGGCAGTTCTGCTTTTTCTGAACCTGAAACTCAGGCTATAAGAGATTTTGTTGTGGCTCATAATTTCAAAACAACTTTTAATTATCACACTTACAGCAATTTATTACTTTACCCCTGGGGTTACATAAATCAACCGACGCCGGATAATGATATTTTTGTCGAATTTGCAAATGATATCGTGCAATATAACGGCTATCAGCCGGGGCAGCCGCCTGCAATTTTATATGATGTTAATGGAGCTGCTGATGATTGGTTTTACGGAGAGCAAACTACAAAAGATAAAATTTTTGCTTATACTCCCGAAGTCGGCAGTACTGGTTTCTGGCCTTCAATGGCTGAAATATTTCCTCTCGCCATGGAAAATCTTAAACCCAATCTGTATTTAACGTGGGCTGCGGGCGAATTTGTTAATTTGGAAAATATTTCTTTCAGCGATGAATATTTTGACCCGGGTGATAACATTGAGGTTTCCATTGGATCTGTTAGAAATAAAGGACTAAGCGATGCATTCAACACAAGCATTAATTTATCCTCACCTGATCCGAATGTTATAGTTACAAACGGAACAATGAATCTTGGTGACATAGCTTCTCGCACAACAATCACTCCTACTGGAACGCTTTCATTTTCTTTATCAAACACCCTCGTTCCCAATGTTACGATTCCAATTTTGTTCACTGTTTCTACTGGAAGCACAATTATGTTTGTTGATACAATTAAAGTAGTTTCAGGAACACCTGTGTTTGCTTTTGTTGATACTACAAACAACCCGTTAACTTTATGGACAGTTACCGCCACCCCAAGCAATAAAAAATGGGAAGCAACTACAACCTCCTATCATTCAGCACCAAACTCATACACCGATAGTAAAAATGGTGATTACAATGACAATGCCACTGTTACGATGCAATTGACAAACTCCATTGATATTTCGGCTTTGAGTAATCCGAGAGCAAGCTTTTGGACAAAGTATGATATCGAAAACGGATGGGACTACGGGCAGTTTGAAGTTTCAACAAACAATGGTTCAACATGGACTCCTCTTGAGGGATTATACACCAACCCCGGCGTCGGCAGTTTCCAACCAAACGGAGAGCCGCTCTACGATGGAATTCAATCCACATGGGTGAAAGAAGATATTGATCTTACAGGGCATACAAGCAGTCAATTTAAAATGAGATTTCAATTAAAGACTGATGGAGGCGTTACTGCCGATGGCTGGTATGTTGACGATATCAGCATTTTCGTTTATGGAATTGTCCCGGTCGAGCTTACTTCGTTCAATGCAAAAGCTACCAACAAGGAAGTTACTTTAAACTGGCAGACTGCTACAGAACTAAATAACAATGGTTTTGAAATTGAACGATTGACAAATGCAGGCAGCGGCTGGACACGCATTGGCTTTGTACAGGGGAATGGTACCACACAGGAAATTCACAATTATAGTTTCGTTGATAAAAATCCAGTAAATGGAGTTACCTATTACCGACTAAAACAAATTGATTATGATGGAACTGTAAATCTCTCGCAGGAACTTTCTGTCAATTTTGTCGGCGTAACAGAATATTCACTCGAACAAAATTACCCCAACCCATTTAATCCGTCGACAAAAATCTATTACTCAATCCCTCAAGCGGGCAAAGTAACAATTAAAGTTTACAACATTCTCGGTTCCGAAGTTGCAACACTTGTTGATGAAGTTAAAGATTCTGGAAGACATAATGTTGAGTTTAACTCCGAAGGTAAAAACATAACAAGCGGAATTTATTTCTATACAATCACTGCGGGCAGCTTCAAACAAACCCGCAAGATGTTGATGATAAAGTGATAAAATAATTTTCTTGGCTCAATGATCTCCTTTATAAAAAAGTCCCTTTTGGCGGAGGGACTTTTTTTTTAACAGATTTTGAAAAACCAATGCTATAAAACAATTTTTTCAAATCTGAATTAAAACTCTTAATTTTCCATCAGAATAAATTTCTTTTGATCAGCAAAAAACAGGAGTTCTTATTTTTGAATTTATTTATCTATGCAATTCTAACCAATTCATCAAAAAATTATATCTCTATTAACCATCCTCCCATTATTCATTCTTAAAATGAAAAAACAAAAAAGCAGAATTAAAACTCCCAAGATTTTTATACTTGATACCAATGTGATTCTCCACGATGCAACAAGTATTAATCAATTTCAGGAAAATGATGTTGTAATTCCTCTTCCTGTAATTGAAGAACTTGATCATTTTAAACGCGGCAGTCAAATTATTAATCTGAATGCACGAGAGTTTGCCCGAACGCTTGACTCGCTTACCGGGACAGCTCTTTTCAACGGCGGTATTCAGATGGGAAAAGGACGGGGTAAACTTCGTATTGCTATTTCGCGCGGACTTTCTTCAGAGATAAAAGAAATTTTTAGGGAAGATACTCCCGATCACAGAATTCTCAGTATTGCAAATGACTGGCATAAAAAACTATTGAATCAGACATCGGTCATCCTTGTTACAAAAGATGTTAATCTGAGAATGAAAGCTAAAGCTCTCGGCATTCCGGCAGAAGATTACACAACCGATAGGATTGAAAGCATCGAAGAACTGTATAGCGGAAAGGAAATAGTTGAAGAAGTTCCGGACGAATTGATACTTAATATTTTTCAACCGCCTTTTGAAATCCCTGCTGAAAAGTTTTTAAAGAAATTAAAAATTGAGCCCGTTCCAAATAAGTATTTTATTCTTCGAAACACCAATAGGTCTATTCTCGCCTACTTAGACCAGGAGATGAAAACATTTTCACGAGTGGACAAGAATTTAATTTATGGAATAAAACCACGAAATGCAGAACAAACTTTTGCAGTTGATGCCTTAACTAAAAACGATATTCAACTTGTTTCGATGACCGGTAAAGCCGGCACAGGAAAAACTTTGCTTGCTTTAGCAAGTGCTCTTCAAGTTCGGAAAAATTACAGACAAATTTTTATTGCACGCCCGGTCATTCCATTAAGCAATAAAGATATTGGCTACCTGCCCGGAGATGTTGAAAGCAAACTTGCACCTTATATGCAGCCTCTGTGGGACAACCTAAAAGTAATTCAAGATCAATTCCCAGAAACAGATAAGCAGCATCAACTTATTGACACTATGATTAAAGATGAAAAACTTGTTATTGAACCGCTTTCATACATTCGCGGAAGAAGCCTTCAACGAATATTTTTTATTGTTGATGAAGCACAAAATCTTACTCCGCATGAAATTAAAACAATTATTACTCGTGCAGGCGAAGGTTCCAAAATTGTTTTTACAGGTGACATTTATCAGATTGATCATCCTTACCTCGATGCACAATCAAATGGATTATCCTTTCTAATTGATAAATTTAAAGGACAGAAACTTTACGCACATGTCAATCTCGTAAAAGGTGAGCGTTCTGCACTAGCCGAACTTGCGAGCAACTTATTATAAAGGGAGTATTATGAAAAACTTAAAAATCTTTTCAACAATTTTGATCGCATCAATTCTACTTTCGGGCTGCTTAAAAGTCAGAACTCTGGTTAACATTAATCAAGACGGCACCGGTACAATTGAGGAAACGATCTTAATGAAAAGTGAATTTGTAAATATGATGAAGGAATTCGCTGATCAAATGAATACAGACGGAAGTAAAAAGGATTTTTCATTATTCGACAAAGATGAACTGGCGAAAAAAAGTTCTGACTATGGCAAAGGTGTTACTTTTCAATCCGGTAAGCTGATTAAGGAAAAAAACTTTGAAGGATTCACTGCCATTTATTCGTTTAAAGACATCAATCAATTAAAACTGAACCCTGACCCGGAAGAAAAAATGGATTTTGGATTTGGCGGAGATGAGGAAAAACCAACACCAGAAATAAATAGCTTGCTGACTTTTAAATTCTCCAAAGGGCATCCTTCAAACCTTGTCATGAAATTTCCAAAATCATTTTTTGAAGATGACTCTTCCGGGGAGAATTCTGATACGGAAGAAACTGCTCCTCCAGGAAATGATGCAAAGATGAAAGAACTTCTCGCCGATATGGAAATGGATTTATCAATTAATTTTAATGGTCAAATTAAAGAAACAAATGCTAGCCTTGTTGAAGGTTCAAAAGTTACATTAATACATTTTGATTTTGGAGAAATACTTAAGCACGAAGAAGCATTTAATAAACTGGGGAAACACAAACCAAAGTCGATTGAGGAATTCAAAGAATTAACTAAAGATATAAAAGGAATGAAGATTGAATTCAATGATGAAATCTTCATTAAATTCTAATCATAAAATAAGGGAGTCAAAATGAAAAACATTCTATTAATCATCTTTCTATCATTGCTTCTGCTGCCTTTTACTTCTTTTGCACAAACTGAAAAATACGGTCGCGATATCGCACTTCAGGAAAAGACAAATATTTCTGAAATTCTTTCTGCGCCCTCTTCTTTTGAAGGAAAAACTGTCCTTGTTGAAGGAAAGATAAATGAAGTCTGTCCGTCTGCAGGATGCTGGATGATTTTGCAAAGTGATAAGGAGGGGCAGGAAATTAAAATTAAAGTTAAAGACGGCGATATTGTGTTTCCGCAGGAAGCAATTGGCAAAACAGCTCTGGTCGAAGGAACAGTTTATAAAATTGAACTAACACAGGAAGAAGCAGTCGAATATTATTCTCACGTCGCCGAAGAAAAAGGAGAGGATTTTGATCCCGCCTCGGTTACTGGCGCAGTAACTTTATTTCAGATAAAAGGATTGGCGGCTGAAATTAGATAGAATTAAATTTTTTGGTAACAAAAAAGGCTGTCCATTGGGGCAGCCTTCTTTTTAAATGTCAACAAAATTTATTTAGCAGCAGTTAATTTATTAAGATGTTTGGTTAGTCTTGATTTTCTTCTTGCTGCAGTGTTCTTGTGGATTTTTCCTTTCGTAGAACTTCTGTCAAGAGTTGCAACAGTTTCTTTGTATAATTTCTGAACTTCGTCTTTATCACTTGATGTTAGAGTCTTTTTTACGAGCGTCTTCATTTTCGATTCGTTCATTTTATTAACTGACTTTTTCTTTAAAGACGATCTTGATCTTTTTTTTGCCGATGGATGATTAGCCATTAAAAATTTTTTCCTTATTGATTGTTAAAAACTGCTGCAAATATATCCAATACCGCATTTGATTGCAAATTTATGTTTAGTAATTTGAAGCCCGATTTTACAGGTTATTCTAAATCCACTTCAGTTTATGATTAAAGTAAACGAAATATTTTTCTCGATTCAGGGTGAAAGCTCACGTGCCGGACTGCCTTGCGTTTTTATAAGACTTACCTATTGCAATCTTCGCTGCTCCTATTGCGATACCGGGTACGCTTTTTATGAAGGCAGCGATTTCTCAATTGATGAAATTGTTGACAGAGTAAAAAGTTATAATTGTAATCTTGTCGAGATCACAGGCGGCGAACCATTAATGCAAAATGAATGTTTGGACTTAATGAAAATACTTTGTGATTCCGGATTTGATGTTATGCTCGAAACCGGTGGAAGTTTGCCAATAAATAGTATTGACCCGCGTGTAATGATTATCATGGATTTTAAATGCCCTTCGTCAGGAATGATGAAAAAAAACCTGTTCGCTAATATTAAGTTTCTAAAAAATAACGATGAAGTAAAATTCGTAATCGGTAACCGGGAAGATTATGAATGGTCGAAAAAGATTATCTCGACGTATGAACTTGATAGAAAATGCGCAATACTTTTTTCAGTTGTGTTTGGTGCTCTCGAACCGGTTAAATTGGTTAACTGGATATTGGAAGAAAAGCTTGATGTACGCTTTCAATTGCAGATGCATAAAATTATCTGGCATCCCGAAACAAAAGGAGTTTAATGAAAATAGCTAAAGAATTTCGCTGGGAAATGGGGCACCGGCTCCCAGAACATTTTGGTCTATGTAAAAATATTCATGGTCATTCTTATAAAATGATTGTTGAATTTGAGGGAGACTTGAACAATAACGAAATGGTGATTGACTATTACGATGTTGGAAAAATTATCAACCCCATTATTGAAAAACTTGATCATGCTTTTATGGTTAACAAAAATGATAAACTTGTGCTTGATTTTTTAGAAAAGATTAATTCAAAAAAAGTAGTTGTTGAGTTTAATGCAACGGCAGAAAACATTTGTAATTATTTTATTACCAAAATTAAAAAATCATCCCTTCCATCGAATATTAGTTCTGTAAAGGTAAGAGTCTTCGAAACCCAATTTGATTACGCAGAAGAGTCCATTACACTATAATGAATGATTTTTATAAGAAGAAAAGCCGGGGAAAGTATAATCAAGAAAATTTCCCTCGCTCACATCATCAGAAAATAAATATCATTTCAAACAATCGTTTTCAACTTTTTATTGAATACGAAGGCACACGCTACAGCGGCTGGCAAAGACAGGAGAATGCTCGTACGGTCCAAGGGGAATTATTCAAAGCAGCACAAAAAATTTTTGGCGAAAATAATTTTGATATTCAGGGGGCGGGAAGAACCGACAGCGGAGTACACGCACTTTGCCAATCTGCTCATCTAGAAGTAAACACAATGCTCGCTCCTGAAATAATAAAATTAAAAATGAATGATTTGCTTCCTCACGATATTAATATTCTTGAGATAAAGAAGACTTCCAAAACTTTTCACGCAAGACACGATGCTGTTAAACGAAGTTACATTTACCAAATTTCAAGAAGAAGAACAGCATTCGGCAAAAATTATGTGTGGTGGTTAAAAGATAAACTTAATTTTAATTCAATGAATGAATCAGCAAAAATATTTGTAGGCATGCATGATTTTGTTTCCTTTGCCGAAAAAGATCCGCTCGAAAAATCAACAAAAGTGTTAATAGAAAATATTCAACTTTTAGAAGAAGGCAATTTAATTTTAATAAGAATTGTAGGATCGCACTTTCTCTGGAAGATGGTGAGGAGAATAGTTGGAGTATTGGTCGAAGCGGGGAGAGGGAAATTAACTTCGCAGCAAATAATAAATTGGCTAAACAGCAGCTCAAAAGAGCCAGCAAAATTTACAGCCCCACCCTCGGGACTCTTTTTAGAACGCGTAATTTATAATGACGAAACTCTCCCAATAGATTTTTCTTCCACCCTAAAAATTTAAATTGACTGTTCGATCTGTTTTTTTAGCCGGCTAATTTCATCACGTAGAAATGCAGCGCGCTCGAAGTCTAAATCTTTTGCCGCCTGTTTCATTTCTGTTGTCATTTGTTCAATCAAATCTTTTTTCTGATCAACGCTCATATATTTTAAAATAGGTTCGGCTACTTTTGAAAATGAGTAATCAACTTTGTCTTCCTTTTTCCTGATTGAAGCGAGTGAAGTTGAGTTCATTATTTCTTCAATTGATTTATAGATTGTCTGCGGCGAAATATTGTTTTCCTCATTGTACTTTGTCTGAAGTATTCGACGCCGATTTGTTCCATTTATTGTTTTCCTCATCGAATCTGTAATTTTATCGGCATACATAATTACTTTGCCGTTCACATTTCGTGCAGTTCTTCCTGCGGTCTGCATTAATGATCTTTCACTGCGTAAAAATCCTTCTTTATCTGCATCTATAATTGCAACGAGCGAAACTTCAGGGAGGTCGAGCCCCTCCCTTAAAAGATTAACTCCGACTAAAACATCAAAATCGCCAAGCCGAAGGTCGCGCAATATTTCAACTCGCTCAAGCGCTTCAACATCGCTGTGAATGTATCGTACTTTTATTCCGATCTTATCAAGATAATCGGAAAGATCCTCTGCCATTTTTTTTGTCAGGGTTGTTACAAGCACCCGTTCATTTATTTCAACACGAATTCTTATTTCAGCAATCAGATCATCAATTTGTCCTTTTATCGGTCTCACTTCAATTTGCGGGTCAAGCAATCCTGTAGGACGAATAATTTGTTCAACAAAAACCCCTCCTGATTTTTCAAGTTCATAATCTGCAGGAGTTGCGCTGACAAAAATCACTTGATTCATAAGCGCTTCCGTTTCTTCAAACTTCATAGGACGATTATCAAGCGCTGAAGGAAGCCTGAATCCGAATTCAACTAAAGCCTCTTTTCGTGAGCGATCACCATTATACATTGCGCGAAGCTGCGGCATGCTAACATGAGATTCATCAATAATTAAAAGAAAATCTTTCGGAAAGTAATCGAATAAGGTATAGGGACGAGAGCCGGGCAGTCTGCCATCCATGTGGCGCGAATAATTTTCAATTCCGGAGCAGTATCCAATTTCCTTCATCATTTCAATGTCGAATCTTGTGCGCTGCTCGAGCCGCTGTGCTTCCAAATACTTTTCCTGACTGTTGAAATATTTTAAGCGCTCATCAAGTTCTAATTCAATATTATAAATCGCTTTTTGAAGCTGATCTCTGTTGGTTACGAAATACTTTGCCGGATAAATTGCAGTTGAATCAACTTTGCGAAGCACATCACCGGTGATTGAATCAATAATAGAAAGTTCTTCTATTTCATCGCCCCAAAATTCTATTCTGATTGCCTCTTCATTTTGATAAGCAGGAATAATTTCGATAACATCACCACGCGCACGGAATGTACCGCGCACAAACTCAGCATCGTTTCGGACAAAATGAATATCAATTAGTTCTCGCAGAAATTTTTTTCTATTTACAGTCTCACCCTTTTTCAGAATGATGATTTGATTTGCATATTCCTGCGGTGCGCCGATACCATAAATACAGCTTACGCTTGCAACAACAATTACATCACGTCGTCCTTCGATTAATGAGGTGGTTGCTTTTAATCGGAGCCTGTCAATTTCTTCGTTGATGGAAAAATCTTTTTCAATATAAAGATCGCGCGAAGCAACATAGGCTTCGGGTTGATAGTAATCGTAGTAACTAATAAAAAACTCAACGGCGTTATTTGGAAAGTAAGAAGCAAACTCAGAATAAAGCTGAGCCGCAAGAGTTTTATTGTGCGAGATTATAAGTGTCGGTCGGTTTATCTGCGCAATTACATTTGAGATTGTAAAAGTTTTTCCGCTGCCCGTGACTCCAAGAAGCGTTTGAAATTTTTCACCTGCGTTTATTCCCCTAACCAATTGATCGATAGCCTGCGGCTGGTCACCGGTAGCAGAATATTTTGAGACGAGTTCAAATTTTTTTTCCATTCAAAAAATCAATCTAAAATTTCTGACGCATGAAAATGATCAGCATGCAGATGACCACTCAATTTAATTGTAGTTCTCTTTGAAAGTTCTGCTGCCGAAATAAATGGAGCTTGAACAAGAAATTCAACACCGCTTTTATCAACTCCGTAAAATGTAGTAATGCCGTTAGCCTGATCTTCAACAATTTCTTTAGATTGAACAATCCCAATCAGTATTTCTTTGTTAGCTGAATTGTTAGTATCAAAAGCAGAGAATAAACCGAGTTCATCTTTCGGCGCAAAATACAGAAAATAGATAACTGCAATTACAGCTAAAACAAGCAGGGGTAAAATTAATTTTTGTAATGATTTCATTTTACTTCTTTTAGTTATTAAAATTGAATTGTTAAAATTAATAAAATTTGATTAACACACAGTTAAAAATGGCATTCCGCACTTTAAAGAACAAGGTTAAAAATGAAAGATAATTTCTGGATAGTAATTGGTGGAATCTTTGGTTTCACTGCTGTAGCGCTTGGTGCATTTGGCGCGCATAGTTTGAGAGATGTGTTAAATAAAGAAATGCTGGAGATTTATAAAACCGGCGTACTTTATCATTTGATTCATTCAGTAATGATTGCTTCAATTGGTTTGCTCGGCAAGGCTAAATATAATTTGGCAGGATGGTTTTTATCAATCGGAATAATTTTATTTTCTGGTTCGCTGTATGTTTATTCAATCAGCACGATAAAAATTTTTGCAATGATAACACCAATAGGCGGGATTAGTTTTTTGATTGGATGGTCGTTAATAATTATCTCAGCACTAAAAAAAAATTAAAATTCACTTAACCGTTCTTCCGCCCGGAAGTGAGATTCCTTTTAATTTTCTGAAGAGAGAAACAGCGAACGAATCCGTCATTCCGGAGACAAAATCAATTATCATTTGCAGCCTATCGTAAACTTCAAATTGAACTTCAGATGTTGGAATTCGAAATTCTATCGGCAGCAAATTCAAAATCGTTCTGTTCCTGTTTGATATTTTACCATCGGAAAGGTCATTAGCAGCTTCGATAAAAATATCGAGAAGCCCGCCGAGCACTTCGTATCCGGCAGCTTCACGTTCAACTACAATCTGATTTTGATAAATTTTTTCAATTGAAATTGTTTTGATTAATTCCAGCTTCTTTGCCGAGGGAATAATAGATATCAACTCGTCTTCAAACTTTCCATTCAGAATATTTTCTTCTTCATCAAGAAATACTTCTGTTATTTCTGAAACTAAACTGCCGATAACTTTAGCGCGCAAGTAACCGATTTTGTCGTTGTCACTTCTATTTGAATAATTAATTGATTCTGATTTTATTAAAGGAAGGAGAAAATTTTCTGTCTCGACGAACGAAAGTAAACCAAGCCGAAATCCATCTTCAAGATCCATTATCCTATAACAAATATCATCGGCGGCTTCAACTAAAAATGCAAGCGGGTGTCTGTTCCACCACAAATTATTTTTTGAATTGATTTTCTTTTCAAGTTGAACAGCTTGAGCAACCTCTTTGAATAAATTTTTTTCTGATTGAAAAAAACCAAACTTGCTATAAATTTTGTTTGAATGTTTTTCATCAGAAGTCGAGGTGAAAGATTCTTTCGGATATTTTGTTAAGGCTCCAAGTACAGCATAAGTTAATCTTAGTCCACCCTTGTTATCCTGATTTTGAAGCTTCGTAACTAATCTAAATCCCTGTGCATTTCCTTCGAACTTAGAAATATCGAACCATTGTTTTTTATTTAAAATTTTTTTGAATTGAATTCCATTCCCGCTTTTAAAATATTCTGCAATTGCATCTTCACCCGAATGACCAAAAGGAGGGTTTCCAATATCATGCGCCAGACATGCAGCAGCGACAATTTCTCCAAAATGAAATTGAGTGAAAAGAGACTGGAGTTTTTTCCTTCGCTGTAAAACTTTTTCGCCAACAAAATTTCCAAGTGATCTTCCTACACAAGAAACCTCGAGGCTGTGCGTTAATCTTGTATGAACGAAATCACTTTCGGGTAATGGGAACACCTGAGTTTTATCCTGCAGTCTTCTGAAAGCAGAACAAAAAACTATTCTGTCAAAGTCCCTTTGAAAATCACTTCTGCCGTTTAGCGATTCGTTCTCGTCATTGATTGGTTCTCCAATTCTTTTGCGCGATAAAAGTTTTTTCCAGTTCAATTTTTTTCCTGAATTTTTCTTTTTTAATTACTGCAAAGTTATCACTAACCAAACTATAAATAAAAGATACTTTGTTAATTGAATGAGGTTCAATTATTTTTCCGATAGATGAAATCTGAAAACCAAAATTTGCTTGAACAATCTGTTCAATACTTAAAATCAGTTGGACCAAAGCGCTCCGAATCGTTTGCGAAAATTGGAATAAAAACTGTCCGTGATTTATTGTTTTATTTTCCTTCGCGTCATCTTGATCGAACCACAACATTGACTGCCGCCAAAGCTTATCAATATCTGATAAATGGTTATGACAGAGAGATAACTATCATCGGGAAAGTTGCCGACAAAGAAAAATTAAAATTTGGGGCTAAGGAATTATTCAAAGTTCATTTTAAAGATGCTTCAGGTTTTTTTGAATGCGTTTGGTTTCAGGGGATAAAATATTTTGAAAAAAATTTCAGTGAAGGAGATATTTATGCCATCTCTTCAAAACCCGTCATTTCAAAATACGGTAATCTGCAGTTCACCCACCCTGATTTTGATAAAATAACAGAAGAAGAATCTCAAAGCTTTATTAATACCGGAAAGATTATTCCATTTTATAAAATTCCCAAAGAGCTTCGCGAATCAAATATTGGCGATTTAAGCATAAGAAAAATTATAAGTCATTGCGTAGAACAATATGCCGACAATTTGCAAGAAACTCTCCCGGACGAAATAATTAGACAAAATGACCTTCTTTCTTTAAAAGCTGCAGTAAAAAATTATCACTTTCCCGAAAACAGCACTCTTTTAAAATCAGCAGTAACACGATTTAAGTTTGAGGAAATTTTCTACCTCGAAATATTAGTTGCGCTGCGCCAGTACAATTATAAAAATAAATTGAGTGGTAACGTAATGAAGATTAATACTTCACTTGTAGCGTATTTTTTGAAAACGCTGCCATTCGAATTAACAAAAGCACAGTTGAAAGTTTTAACTGAAATAAAAAATGATATGCTCAGCGATAAACCGATGAACAGACTTTTGCAGGGCGATGTTGGAAGCGGAAAAACAATTGTCGCATTAATTTCAATGCTTATTGCAATAGATAATGGATTTCAGTGTGCTTTGATGGTTCCGACAGAAATTTTAGCTGATCAACATGCAAAAAATATTTCAGCAATGATGAATAAACTTGCACAAGTTCATCCGTCTAAAAAAATAAAGGTGAGTTTAATTCTCGGAGGGCAAAAAAAATCTGAACGCACACGAGTGATGAATGAAATTGAAATTCAGGGAGCCGATATAATAATTGGCACGCACGCTTTGTTTGAGGAAAAAATTAATTTCAAAAATCTTGGACTTGTCATTATTGATGAGCAGCATCGCTTCGGAGTTGCTCAACGAGCACGTTTGTTATCAAAGGGTAAAACCCCGGACACAATAGTGATGAGTGCAACACCTATTCCTCGAACTCTTTCTATGACAGTTTACGCTGACCTTGATTTATCAACCATAGATGAAATGCCAAAGAATAGAAAACCGATTAAAACAATTTTAAGAGGCGAGAAAAAATTACCGGATATTTATAAATTTATAATTGATAAGCACAAGGAAGGATATCAATCTTTTATAGTATATCCTCTTGTTGTGGAATCTGAAAAATTAGAATTGAAAGCAGCACAAAAATTTTTTGATGAACTTAAAAAAACTTATTTAAAAGATTTAAAACTCGGATTAATTCATGGTAGAATGAGCTGGCAGGAAAAAGAAGAAACGATGCTTCTATTCTTATCTAAAAAATTCGATGTGCTTGTCGCAACCACAGTCATTGAAGTCGGCATTGATATTCCGGATGCAAATATAATTTTAATTAATGATGCGCATCGGTTCGGTCTGTCGCAGCTTCATCAATTGCGCGGACGAGTGGGCAGAAGTGATAAGCAAGCATATTGTATTCTCGTAACAAAAGATGAGCTGGTTAGATGGAATGATAGTTTAAATCTTAACTTCGAATATCTTCCAAGCACACAAATTGAAAAAAGTAAAACTATTCTGCGCTTACAAACCATTGTAAAGCATCTTGACGGATTTAAAATAGCCGAGGCAGATCTGAAGCTTCGCGGACCCGGAGATATTTTCGGGACAAAGCAAAGCGGATTGCCAGAGCTAAAACATATTGACATTGTTAATGATGGAAAGTTAATATCAGAAGCCAAACACAGTGCTTTTGGCATTGTTATCCAAGATCCTCTTCTTAATAATCCAGCCAGCGAAATGATTCGTACTAATCTATTAAAACATTATAAAGAGAATCTCGAGTATTCGAAGATCGCCTAAAACATTTTTAATCTGAAGGAAATTTCTTACCACACCCTTGCATAGAATTATTTTTTAAATAAAATTAGAAGTGAAAAAAAAATAATTATTTATTTCGAGCGACAAAAAATATTTCAGATGTTCTTTTTACAACTTGATGTTGAATTAGAAATATTAATAACTATATTTGCAACAAAAAAAATTAAAGGATAAAATATTTTATCAGACTTGTTTAATTCTCGATTGAAAGTTGCATTAGCCTTCAATGTAAAACCAGAAAGTGAATCTTTCTCCCCAATCGTACCCCCTTTTCTGAACCCAGCCGAAGCAACACAAAAAAAATCTGTGGATACATATGCCGAATGGGATACTTGGGAAACAATCTCTGCAGTTAAAAAAGCACTCGAAGAGTTTAATGATGTTCAGATGATCGAAGCGGATGAAAATGCGTTTGAAAAGTTCCGACAATCAGAGGTGGATATCGTATTCAACATAGCAGAGGGTATGAATGGCATAAGCCGCGAGGCTCAAATCCCGGCAATGCTTGATATGTTGAAGATTCCTTATACTGGTTCTGATCCATTAACACTTGCCACCTGCCTTGATAAATCCCGCACTAAAGAAATATTATCTTATTATAAAATTCCTAATTCTCCTTTTAGGTTGATTGAAGACTTATCACAACTAAAGAATATCAAATTAAACTTCCCGCTTATTGTCAAACCAATTTCGGAAGGATCAAGCAAAGGAATATTTTCGTCTTCTTTCGTTAGTAATCAAAAAGAATTGAACGATGAAGTGGAAAGAATATTGAAGGAGTATAATCAGCCGGCTCTTGTAGAAGAGTTTTTACCTGGAAAAGAATTTACTGTTGCGATTTTAGGAAACGACCAAGAAGCAATGGCGCTTCCAATTGTTGAAATTAATTATTCGGAATTTCCTGAAAATATCGTTCCCATTTATTCTTTTGAAGCGAAATGGATTCTTGACACAAAAGAAAATCCGTTAAATGTTTTCACATGTCCGGCTGCTGTTGATAAAATAACAGAAGAAAAAATAAAGTCAACGGCGCTAAATGCATTTAAGGTTCTTCACTGCAAAGATTGGAGCAGAGTAGATATAAGGATGAATAGTCATAATGAACCAAATGTTATAGAAATAAATCCCTTGCCGGGAATTCTTCCAAACCCCGAAGAAAATTCTTGTTATCCAAAAGCTGCTCGTACTGCAGGTTTAAATTATAATGAAATGATTAACAAAGTTTTATTGGCTGCTGCAAGGAGATACAAACTGCTTTGAAAACAAAAGCAAAAATATTAATCTGCTACAATTCTCCATTTAGCATTTACCCGGTTTACAACGGCAAACCGGCTGATGATGGTGGAAAAATAAATGATCTTTCAGAAAGTGGTTTTGCCAATGAAATTGAAAAAATAAAACAGTCACTTCAAAATCATTTTACTACTGTTGACACTCTTCCAATTGATAAGAATGTTGCCGAAGTAATTAAACAAATAAATTTATACGCACCGGATATTATTTTTAATTTTGTTGAATCTGTCGAAGGCGTTTCTTCGTATGAATATTGTATGACAGGATTATTTGAACTTCTTGGTTACAATTATACGGGCAACGAGCCATCAACCCTGGGTAACTGCTTAAATAAAGCCCGGACAAAAAATATTTTATGTTCATATGGAATTAACAGTCCGCGCTATTTTACAGTTTCACAGCACGATATAGTATCTGAAATAAATTTTAAATTGAATTTTCCGGTCATACTGAAACTACTTAATGAAGATGCCAGCATTGGAATATCTGAATTTTCTGTCGTCACAAATTTTCGAGATTTTAAAAAACAGCTGAAGTTTTTATTTGGAACCTATAACCAACCAGTAATAGTTGAAGAGTTTATTGAAGGAAGAGAACTGAATGTAGCAATACTCGGCGATCAAGTTCTACCAATCTCAGAAATAATATTTAGTGGATTACCGGGCAACCTCCCCCAAATTGTGACTTATGACGGCAAATGGATCGAGGGGAGTGTTTATTATAATTACACAAAACCAAATTGTCCGGCAAAGCTTGATATCAAAACAAAAAAGAGAATTGAATCAACTGCATTAGCTGCCTATCATGCAATGAATTGCAGAGATTATGCAAGAGTTGATATAAGATTAGACAAAAAAAATATTCCTTATGTGATAGAAGTAAATCCCAACCCGGATATTTCTACCGATTCGGGATTTGCGAGAGCTGCCGCCGCCAGAGGATTGAATCATAATAAATTATTAAGTGAAATTATCAGACTCGCAATGATGAGAAAAAAGAATGATACGCAAAATCAAGCCGTCTGACGCGACAAAAATTGAAAATATTTTAACAAGGACACCTAACTTCTCATATAATGAAGTAGCTGTGGCAATGGAGTTAATAAATATTGCCATTTCAAATCCGGCACAAACAGATTACCACATTTTTGTATTTGAAAAAGATGGTGAAGTTTTAGGTTATCATTGCATAGGCAAACGTCCATTAACCGATGGTGTGTATGATTTATACTGGATAGTATCAGACCAACTATCAGGCGTAAAAGGTATTGGAAAAAGTTTGCTGCAAAACGCAGAAGAATTTTTAATTCAAAATAAAGGAAGATGGCTGCTTGCTGAAACCTCTTCCAGAGAAAACTATAGTGCTACAAGAAATTTTTATTTCAGAAATAATTACTCGATTATTTCTGAAATAAAAGATTTTTATAGCGTTGGAGATCATCTCCTTGTTTTCGGAAAATACTTTACACAGAAACAAACTGAGGAATAATTATGGAACTGTGGCAGCAAATGATCAGAGACAGTGTTCACACTGTAGATCAGCTTGTCGAAAAATTCGGAATAGACAGAAAAATAGCCGAAGATCTTGATGAATTTTTTCAAGCAAGAATAAACCCCTATTATCTTAGCCTAATCCGCTATCCGGGTGATCCGATTTGGCTTCAATGTGTCCCCGATAAGAAAGAACTTGAGGATTTGGATTCGGAAGAAGACCCATTGATGGAAGATGCCATGAGTCCAGTTCCAAATATTACGCATCGTTATCCAGATCGTGCATTGTTTTTGGTTACAAGTCAATGCGGGTTATTCTGCCGCTTCTGTACAAGAAAACGTAAGGTTGGTAATTATGAAAAAATCTCCATGAAAAATCTTGAGAGTGCATTCAAATATCTTGAGCAGCATTCTGAGATTCGTGATGTTATTCTTTCCGGCGGTGATCCATTAATGCTTACAGATGCAATGCTCGAAAAAATTCTGCAAAGACTTAGAAAAATTCCGCATATCGAAATCATTAGGCTTGGAACAAAAATGCCTTGTGTTCTTCCGCATCGAATAACTCCCGAACTTTGCGATATGATAAAAAAATATCACCCGGTTTATGTTAATACTCATTTCAACCACCCATGGGAAATTACTCCCGAAAGTTCCCGTGCGTGTGAGATGCTTGCAAATGCAGGGATTCCGGTTGGTAACCAATGTGTATTAATGAAAGGTGTAAATGACGATGCTGCCGTTATTAAAGAGCTTCTTCAAAAATTATTGAAGATTAGAGTTAGACCATACTATATGTATATGGCAGACGAAACTAAAGGCGCAAATCATTTTCGCACTTCAATCGAAACCGGATTGGAAATTGTTAATAAGCTACGCGGACATACAAGCGGATTAGCAATCCCTCACTTTGTAATTGATGCACCAGGAGGAGGCGGCAAAATTCCGCTGCTTCCCAATTATGTCCTGCATCACGATGAAGACAGAATTGTACTACGTAATTACAAGAACCAGGTTTATGTTTACAAGAATTATAAAGACAGAAACAATCCTGAAAAATCCAATGGAAAAAATGGGAAAAGTAAGAAAACGGTTAAAACTTCAGAACCTGTTGTTCGAATCAAAAAAACAAAACAGCTTGTGCTGCAGGAAGTATAATTAATTTAAAGTAGTTTTCAAATTAAAGATGACATCCACTTTGGGATGTCATCTTTATTTTAAAAGAATACTTATCTTGGATCTTCTCCGCCGGCAGCCTGGGTAGTATATATTATAGCCATCATATACATCAAGACTGTTTCGGTAGGAGTCCCGTCTCTAAAAGTATAAAGCACTTCATCGAAAGAAGTTCCTTTGTAAATCACATTATCCCGATAAGTATAATCCACATCGTAGGAAGTTCCGGAACAGAAATTATACCCACGCTCTGTCATTAATACCTCATAAGAAGTACCCGTACAAATCGTTTTATCTCTGCGAGTGAATACTACATCGTAAGAAGTTCCTTCACAAAGAGTAGCATCACGAATTGTGTAAAGCACTTCATCGGACCCTGCTTTGAGAAATCTTGGATCATCAATTGTCCACCAAACATCATCGAGAGAAGTACCTTTGCAAACTCGTATTTGCGAACTTGCTGAAGAATAGATTATCAGCAGAAGAAATGGAAGGATTAGGAGGTAGAAGTTTTTTTTCATACTGATCCGTTAATTAATTATTGATTTATCAGAAGTTAAAATAAATCTTTTTAATTCAAAGGTAAAGCCTTACTAACAATTACTTGAAACCTCTTAAAAATTCAGTTTGTCATTCCTGTGAAAACGGGAATTCATTTATTTTGTATAAGATTCCTGCTTTCGCAGGAATGACTTACGACCTGAAAATAATTTTTCAGAAGTCTCTACTTCTTAATTCTCTACTAGAATTTGCTTTGCAGTTTTGTTACCGATATCACGAACTATTAAGATTATGGAAACAATTATTCAGTTAATTAAAATTACATGAACGAATTCAGGAAAATATTTATTATTCATTATTCTAGATGATAATCAATTAAAGCTGCGTATGGATTATAAAAGTCATTGGTGATTTCGTTTATATCAACCCAATCACGCAAAGCTAATCCAACTCCTGGTTTAAATACGGAATAACCTGAAGTTTTTATTTCTTCTGATTGATAAAAGGCTACAAGAAAATAGTAATAACAATCAGTTAATGAAATACTGCCAGAGGAAGTTGTGAAAGTGTATGTGAAGTCCGTTCTTGAAATTATTCCATTTGGCGGATTCCCGTTAAAATCAAAAACATTCCCGAGTCCAATTGAACCAGAATAATCACCCGCCTTACCCGGATATTTAAATTGCAGTGAATCATTCATATAAAGTCCGCCGTCACCGTTCCTGTAATAACCATTTTTCAGAATAATTTGTAATCTTGATTGAAGTAAAAACCCTTTTTCATTTTCCTCAATCACGTGGAGAGTGTCTTTGAAATAGAGAGTTGTATCGTTGTACGCATCTTTTATTCCAATATTATATACCCAATAATTTCCGATTTTAAAAGGCATCAATTCTGTCTGGATATTTTCTGGAGGCAAAACTTCGTTTGTGCATGAGATAATTAATGTGCCCGAGACTAAAAGAAACAAGTGATATCTTTGAAAATAAGTAAGGGTTTTCATTTTTGAAATTAAAATAAATAAATGAACAGTTGAAATTCAACTTCTAAATTGTTACCACCAACCTTGTTAAAATTATTTTGGCATAACAGTAAAAAAATGAATCTCGTGGAATTTTGGGGAAATATAAAAGGCAGCCGACTTATTGACTGCCTTATTTAAAAGAATTGATAAAAGAAGGAAAGTAAAAAATGTATCTACTTGTTTAAAATCATTTTCTTAACTTCTGAAAAATTTCCAGCTTTTAGCTTGTAATAATAAATTCCACTTGGAAGTCCTGCGGAATTAAATTTTACAGAATATGTTCCTCGCTCTTTAAAGCTATTAACTAACAATGCAACCTCTTCACCAAGGGAGTTGAAAATTTTCATGGTTACTTCCGCTGATTCTGGTAAAGAAAACTTAATTGTTGTAGATGGATTGAAAGGGTTGGGATAGTTTTGTTCCAAATTAAAAACTTGCGGAAGCTTTCCCTCCTCTTCAACAGAAGTTGGTTCCTGAACTCTAATGACACCAGCCATTCCTGATCCTCCGGGTCCACCATGTACAACACAGTAATACGGGTTGTCCCCAGCACTTTCAAACACGTGAGTATAAACCCAATTACTGGAAGATGGAGCTCCACTCGTAAAGCTGTTATCATCGGCTACAACGTTATGAAAACCGCCAGCGTTAATCCAGATAACTGTATCCATTGGGGCTATTGTTAAATCAGCAGGACTAAAGGCTAATCCATCAGCACCCACATGTACGACATAAGATGTTTGGGAATACCCGGGAATCGACAAAATTAAAAACGTTAAAAAGAACAAAACGAAAATAGTAATGCTTCTCATAGCGAACTCCTGTTTAAGAATAAAATATTTAACTGATATGTATTAATCTATTTTTATCATCAGGGGCTGACAAAAATAATTTAAAGCAACTTTCTAAAAACAATCTAAAAAAATTTTTGATAAAAAGTCAATCATTTTTTTTCTCCCATGAATTTCCTTCACAGGGAATAAAATCTGGTTTTAGCTGTTTATCATATTTCATACAAAGCACAGACGATTTATCAAAGTGTTTGCAGCTTGAGCAAATTGATTTTTCTAATACTTCCGAATTTTTCAAATTGAAATCTTCAAATTGCCTGACAGCGGGCATTACAATAAAACCAAAAGTAACGGCAATCAAAATTATCCACCAGAGTTTATAATCGGTTTTGTCAATGAGGTACCAAAGGGTAGGTATAGCAAGTGACACTTTGATCAGGGTTTTATAAATTATTTCACCCATTCTTAACTCTTCCACCAATACAAGTTGATATTTTTTTATTCATTGAAAAAGGCGAATAAACTTTACTGAATTGAATAAATAAAGTAAGGAAAACCGTTGCGAGAAAGAAGATAATTGAATATTTTGGAACAATAAAAATGCCCCGCTTTTGCGAGGCAAGAATTTCAGCCGTGAGCGCGGGTGGGCTCGAACCACCGACCCTCTGCTTAAAAGGCAGATGCTCTACCCCTGAGCTACGCGCCCTGAATTTTGAGCACCAAATATAATTAAATGGACTTTTTATTCCAAGTGAACTATAAAATCTACTACCAGAAGTTAAAAAAATGAACCAAAATGCCAAAATATTAGTTTGTGATGATGAAGAAACCGTTTGTTATTTATTGAAAGAACAATTACTTGAAGAAGGTTTTCAAGTTGATACTGTTTACGACGGTGGTTTTGCTATTGATGCAATCAAACGTAAAAACTATGATATTCTTCTTCTCGATCTGAATATGCGTGAGGTGCAAGGTGAGGAAGTACTAAAATTCGTTACCGAATATACAGACTCTATTCAAGTAATTATACTTACTGCCCAAAGTGAAATCAGAAAAGCAATTGAATGTATTAAAGCCGGAGCTTATGATTACATAACTAAACCATATGATGTTGATGATTTATTAGTAACGCTCAATCGAGCAATCGAACATAAGAATTTAATTTTAAAAACTACATTATTAGCTAAAGAAGCAAATAAAAAACATTCGACTTCAATAGTCGGAAAGAGTGTAGAACTTCACAGAGTATTAAATCTTGCCATGAAATCTGCGGTTTCTGATTCAAATATTCTTATTGAAGGAGAAACCGGAACTGGCAAAGAGTTATTTGCAGAGTATGTTCATAAGAATTCAAGCCGTAAAGATATGCCTTTCGTTGTTATAAATTGTGCCTCGCTGCCAGACCAGTTGATAGAAAGTGAATTATTCGGGCACGAAAGGGGGGCATTTACTGATGCAAAATCAACAAAACAAGGACTTGTAGAAATAGCTCACGGAGGGACCTTATTCCTTGATGAAATTGGCGAGCTTAGTCTCACTCTTCAACCTAAACTTCTGCGCTTCCTTGAAAATGGAGAATTTAGAAGAATTGGGGGAATCACTAATCTCACCTCTGATGTAAGAGTAATTGGTGCTACTAATAGAAACCTATTAGAGGAAGCAGAAAAGAAAAATTTTAGAAAGGATCTTTTATTTAGACTAAACGTGATCACTCTTACCATTCCCCCCCTCCGTGAGCGTAAAGAAGATATATTAATTCTTGCGAATCATTTTCTTGAGACAAAATCTCCGGTTCGCTCCCCCAAAAGACTTTCGAAAGAAGCCGAGGATATTCTTATGAGCTATAGTTTTACTGGAAATATCAGAGAGCTTGAACACATTATTGAAAGAGCTCTAATTTTTGCCGAGGATGATATGATCAGAGTTGAAGATTTAAATCTTCCCTCTTCTTTTACTCGCGCCAGATCAAAACACATTGCAGAAACTTCAGATTCTTTTGATGAGTTAGAAAAAATGGAAGATGTCGAAAAATGGCATATCAGAAGAGTTCTAAATCGGAATAACTGGGATAGAACTAAATCTGCTATTTATTTAGGAATCAGCCCCAAAACACTATATACGAAAATCAAAAAATATCATCTTAAAGAAGAACTTTATTAAATGACCAGAAAAGTAATTCCGAAATTTTCAATCTCGGATTTTCTTTATTCTCAAAACATAGCTGTTGCAGCTGCTGATAAAAACTTAATTATTACTGATTACAACAATCAGTTTAAGTCAGTTCTAAACTTATCAAGAATTAAAGGGAAATCGCTCAAAGAAATTATTAATCAATTATCATCTTCCAGTTTCCCGGATTCTTTTAATAAAAAACAGTTCGAATTTCTGCTCGACAAGATAAATCATCGTCTAACTATTTCTTTAATAAACTCTCGTTCCGCCCCTTATTATTTTTTAAGGATTGATGCGCTACAAAAATTAGACAGTACAAAACCAATAAATTCAGATCAGCATCTGCAAAATGAGCTGGAAAATATTTTAATTCTTATGGTCAAGGATTATGATCTGAAAATTATTTCTGAAGAGATTTTATTTCGCTCAGCCTTGATGTCGAAAAGTAATTTCAGCTTTGTGGTTTTCATTCAACCTGACGGTAAACACGATTATCAGTTTTATAATGTTAATAATGAAACTGCGGAGCAGCAGAATATAATAAACGAGGTGAGCGGTGATCTTTCTTTCATTAATAAATGGTTGGATATTAACAAGAGAAGTTTGTTAATTTCAAATGATAGCACAGGAATCGGATATAACCTTTCTAAATTTTTTAATGCAAGTTCTATAATAATTACTCCTTGCATCTTTGATAAAAAATTGCTTGCAAATATTATTAATGTTAAAAAAACAGGATCGTTCTCGCAGCTTGAGGTAAATTATTTGGAACAATTTGCTTCTTTACTTTCGTTTGCAATAAGTAATATTAGAATGAAAAATTTAAACGAAGCACTCGAAAGCAGACTGCTTCAATCCCAAAAACTTGAAACTATTGGAAAACTTTCAAGCGGTATGGCTCACGATTTCAGCAATCTTCTTTCAAGTATTTTTGGAAGCATAAATTTACTTAAGAGTCGCGTTCCTCAAGATAATAATGTTCTAAAACTTTTAGATAATATTGAAAACTGTTCTATCCGTGCACGTGATTTGACCAAAGGCTTGTTAAGCTTTGGGAAGCCTACACCGAAGAGAAAGGAATTAGTTAAACTAAATGAACTTTTGCAAGAAATCTCGAAAGTTATAACCCAGACATTTCCGAGTAGAATTGAACTTGAATCAAATATTCAGCCCGATCTGCTGTACATTCTGGGAAATTCAACTGAAATATATCAGATTTTATTAAACTTATGTGTTAATGCGAAAGAAGCCATTCCTTCCAATGGAAAAATTATTCTTTGCGCAGAAAATATTACGGTCGATGAAACTAATATTATCAATTACCCGCTCTTCCAAAAGGGTAACTATATAAAAATATCTGTTGAAGACAGCGGAAGCGGAATTAAAGAGACAGATTTAACAAAAATTTTTGATCCATATTTTTCGACAAAGCAGAAAGATTCAGGATCAGGATTAGGTTTATACGTTACTTACGGTATCATTAAAGCGCACGGCGGTTATGTTGAGGTATCAAGCAAGTTAAATGTCGGAACAAAATTCGAAGTGTTCCTACCCGCCTACGAACCAACCAAATTAAAAGCTGATACTGCTGAAAAAGAAAAAATAATTCTTCTTGCTGATGACGAAACAATGCTTCGTGATTTGCTAAGCGAATTACTCGAAGCAAATGGTTATAATGTAATTAAAGTCAGCTCTGGGATTGAAGCACTGAATGCTCTAGGCGAATTGAAAATTGATTTGGCTATAATTGATTTTAATATGCCCGGCATGAATGGTCTTGATACGATAGCAAAGATGAGAGAATTGAAATTTAATTTCCCGATCATTTTGTCTTCAGGAAGTCTTGGAATAGAAGCAGAATTTGATTTAAAAAAATATAAAGTTAATGGACAGTTATTAAAGCCTTACGAATTCGAGACTATGCTTGCAACTATTCAAAAGTTAATCTGATAACTTCTCCTTAATATCATCTTTATCAACTTTAATCATTTTTATACTGTTTGCGTAATCCGAAAGAATAGGATTTTTTACTGCGTTTAGTTGATTCAATACTTCGTTTATTTCTTGAATTGCGGTATCAATATATTGTAACCTTAACAGTAAATTTTCTTTTGAAATTGCTTCTTTATTTAGTTCTCGTTTTATTGCTGCGGATGCTAAACTTAATAAAGTCAACGGTTGTTTTATTTTATGATTTGCTGTTACAACAGTAGCAGCATAAGTGTTTCTTTTTTCAGAATTGAGATATAGTTTGTTTGCTTCGGAAAGCTTTAAAGCCGATTTTATTCTTGCCATTAGTTCGATACGATTGAAGGGCTTTTTAATATAGTCGAAAGCACCAGCCTCCAACCCCTCCTTTGTATCTTCAGCACCAGACTTTGCAGTTACTAAAATAATAGGAATATGTCGCGTGTTTGGTTCCGAGACAAGATATTTACAGACCTCGATACCTGTTATATCAGGCATCATTATATCCAATAAAATTAAATCCGGTAACTCGCCTAAAGCTTTTTCAATTCCTGTTGTACCATCATAAGCAGTAATAACATCAAAACCTTCGTTTTCAAGCCGATCTTGAAGCATGAAAACATTTTCCGGTAAGTCGTCAATAACAAGAATTTTTTGCATAACTAATTTTAACTCTTAATCTTAAGAAGCAGTTGTTCGATCTTAAATGAAATGATTGCAGAATTCACCGGCTTTGGGATATAATCATCGAAACCACTTTTTATTATTATTTCTTTATCACCCGTCATAGCTTTTGCAGTAACAGCATAAACAGGAATGGATTTCCATTTATCATTTGCTTTAATATTTTTCAAAGTCTGGAATCCATCCATCGCAGGCATCATAATATCGAGAAGTATCAGATCAGGCGTTTGTTTCTGCAAAATCTGAAGGCATTCCATTCCGCTTCGTGCAAGTTTTGTTTTGAAGTTTAAAGATCGTACAATTTCATTAATAGTAAATAAAGTATCCGGATCATCATCAACGATAACTATTTCTCCTCTTGGGGATGAGTTTTCATCTTCTTTACTTTTGGTTTCTACTATCTTTGGTGAATCACTTTTAGGAGCAGTTGAGTAAGAAGATTCATTCAAGTAAGAAATTTCCTGAAGCTTTATTCTATCGCGCACTACTTTAAGTACGTCAAGGGGGTGTCCTTTGGATTTAATAGTAATATCATCAACTATATTTGAAAGCGATTTTTTTTCTTCATCAGAAATATCTTTTGCTGTAGAAATAATAATAGGGATATGCTTTGTTTTAGAAGATGACTTAAGCTTGTGTGATAATGTGATCCCATCAATCTTTGGCATCATCAAATCAACAATTATTAAATCAGGCTGAACCTCGGCTATTTTATTAAAAGCAAACTCGCTGTCTTGAATATATTCAATTCTTATGTTGTCATTTTTAAATTCACGTTTAAATTTTTCAAACTCAAGTTCGTCATCATCAACAATAACAACTTTTTGGATACTTTTATGAGCAAGCATTTCCAATCTGCCCAAAGCAGAAAGGAGTTTATCAGCAGATAAAGGTTTAATAAAAAACTCAAAAGCACCTAAACCATAGCCAAGATTTTTATCTCCGGTAATTGAGATAAGTATAACGGGGATATCTTTTGTTTCTTCATTCTCCTTTAGTTCTTTCATAACCGTCCAGCCATCTTTATCTGGCATCATAATATCAAGCGTGATAGCAAAAGGTTGAAGTTCAATTGCTTTTTTAATTCCGTCATCGCTATTTTCAGCGTACTCAACCGAGTAGCCTTTTGAAATCAGATATTGACCGATTGTATATCGGACTTCTGGATCATCATCAATTACAAGGATGGGGTTACTTCTGTTTTTTATAAGTGTGTTTATATTCACTTGAACTTCGGCGGTTAAAGTTTTTGCTTGAGCCGGAATCAGCGGGACAGTGAATGAAAAAGTTGATCCCCTTTCGGATTCACTCTTTAACCAGATTTTGCCTTTCAGCAATTCAATTATTTTTTTTGTGATAGCAAGTCCAAGCCCAGTTCCGCCGTATCGCCTTGTAGTACTGCCATCAATTTGTCTGAACTCTTCAAATATAATTTTTTGATTTTCTTCCGAGATTCCTATACCGGTATCTTTAACATCAAATTGAAGCATCTTCTCCACAGTTGTCGAAATTTTTAATTCTATACTTCCCTGATGAGTAAACTTAATAGCATTGCCCAATAGGTTTATCAATACTTGTGTTATTTTACCACGATCAGTGTTTACGAGAATGCGTGTATTGGTATCGCGTATGATATTGAACTCGAGACTTTTTTCAGTAACCAGGGGGTTGATAGTGGTCTCAACTTCTTCAAGAATCTCTTCAAGCAGTACATCTTCTTCCCGAAGTTCCATTTTGCCGGCTTCGATTTTGGAAAGATCAAGTATGTCATTAATTAGATTCATCAATCTCTTACCACTCTTATAAACGACTTGTAATCTCTCTTTATTTTTATCGTCAAGGGATGATTTTTCAATAATTAATTCAGTCAGTCCAAGTATTGAGTTCATCGGGGTTCTCAATTCGTGCGACATGCTAGCAAGAAATTGTGATTTAAGCTGAGTTGATTCTTCGGCTTTTTGTTTTTGAATTGCAAGTTCATCCGCTTTTTCTTTAAGCCTTTGATGAAGTTCAAGCAACGATTCATTTTGTTTTCTAACCTGAATATTTTGCTGCTGATAATCAACGTTCAATTGCTTTAACTCGGCAATAAAGTTTTCTAATTGGACAAGAGCATTTGCATTTGTAATTCCAATGGCAAGCTGTTCTTGAATTTTTGATAAATACTCTTTCGCCTCGGAAGAGGGCTTATCAACAGAGCCTAATTCAAGCACTGCTATTACATTATTATTATAAATTACCGGAAGAACTAAAAGATTTTTGATCTCGATTTTAAATATCCCAGTTTCCACAATCGGTAAAAGATCGGACGAATTAATTTCGAGCGTTTCTTTCCTCTCAATGACCGGTTTATAAAAATTAATATTCTTATTAATATTTATTTGTTCAGGGTTTATTCCGTGTGAACTTTTTAGATGAAGCGTATCGTCTTCAACTGTAAATAATGCTCCTGTTGTAAAATGACAAGTACCAACAATTTTTTTAAGCGCTGCGTCTGTAATTTCAGAAAGGGTAGGATTTTGATTTATCAGACTGATAAACTCCGAATATTCGTTTTTCGCCCTTTGATTTTTCTCAAGCTCATCAAGCATTAAGTTAAATGCTTCGCCAAGCTTTCCAATTTCATCTGTGCTTTTAATTTTTATTTTGTTTTTAAAATCACCGCGCTTAGTTTTTTCTGTCGCTTCGCTCAATTCAGTTATTTGTCTGCGCAGTTTGCTTGTAAATAAAAGAGTTAGTATTAATGAAAGTACTATCCCACTTAGGCCAATAATCATAAGGACTTCTTTGATATTATCGCTTAAAGAAGTTGCAGCACTTAGGCTAGAGAAGATTAAAAACTCAACCTTTTTATTTGGGTTGTATAATATATTGGCGCGATAAATTGTAACTAATAAATCGGATTTGTCTTTTTCTGAATGATAAATTTCGAAATTACTTTTGGTAGAAAGGTTTAAATATGCCTCATTAAGCGCAAAGGTATGGTTCAAATTTGCTGGTGCATTCGAAATTTCAATTGTGGAATTATTTATAACGAAAGCAATTTCAGAGTTTATTTTCTTTGCTAATTGGGTTAGAAATTCAGCATTGATTGCTCTTCCATAATAATAATAACTGCCATTCTGCGCTTGAAATTCACGAATTAACAGGTGTGGGTTTTGATTAAAAAATGATTTCAAATCATTATTATTCAATAATGATAGCAAATCCTTTTTCCCGGTTTTATCTATTACTTCAAAAGATTGTTTGCCTGAGGTTTTTAAAATAAAGTCTAATTTTTTTTCACCATCTAAATCATCAGGAAGGAAGGAGGAGGAGTTTTTTTTTAGAAATTCTCCAAAAGCTTCATCGGTGGACTGAATTTCCTCGTTGAAACGGAAAGTAAAATTATTTACAGAATAAAGAAGCTGCTCGGATTGCTTTTGAGAAATGACATTATACATTAATGAGTAGAATGCAACTGCTGCACTTGTGATTATCACAACTACAATCAGAAAGTTAATAAGCAGTATCCGGAGGCTTATTTTCATGAATCATTTTCCCGCTGCAAAACCTTGCGAATTGTTATGATCAACTCATCAAAATCATAAGGCTTGCTGATAAAGTCGGAGGCACCGAGCTTTGCTGAATCAATCGCGCTTTTAACATCAGCATAAGCAGTGAGGACTATTACTTTTGTTTTGATATTATTTGCCTTAACATCTTTCAATACCTCAAAACCATCTTTGCCTTGCATTTTGAGATCAAGAAGCATTAAATCAACACGGTGCTTTTCTAAGTAGCTAATTGCATCATAACCGTTAGTAACAAACTCAGCTTCATAGCCAACTTCGTTCAAGTCGTCTCTCAACGTTCTGCAAATGTCGAGATTATCATCAACTACTAAAATTCTTTCCATTGAAAAAGTTATTCTTCTTTTTTACTTGTTTCCTGCAACTGATAATATTTTATTCTTTCACGTCCTTGCTCAAGCTCGGTCTTTAAAGGGTTGTTTTCTTTAACTCCTGAAATCCTATCTTTAAGAGATGGCACCAACTCGGCTTTAATTAATATAATTAATTCTTTTTTAGTAACATTTTTCTCATCACTTCCGGTAAGATACCTTATCCCCAACACCCACCATGGCAAATCTTTTAGAAAGGGGATTCCATTTCTGGTTGTTGTTTCCTCGTTTATAAATAATCCACCAAGGACTGTCTCCTCACCGTTGAGCATTAGCACCTGTGTGCTTGCGTTAGTTTTTCTTATTTCAGAAGTGATCTCGTTTGCAAGGAAGGAACTTCTTTCAACAGCAATGTTAAGAAGCATGTAGCTTACACTGTCCTCAGTATAAATAAAAGGCGTAACCTCGATGATTGTTCCAGTGGGATAGAATTTTTCAACAGTATTTCCGGCAAAGTCTTTTTGCTTAATAGAGAAATCAGAACCAACCTGAATTTTGCCTACATTTCTATCTCGTACGGTTATACTTGGGTTGGCAATTATCTCGCCCAATTCTTCACTTTCAAAAAATCTAAAAACCGAGGTAGCCTCACCGAAGAATCCGCCGAGATCAAAATTAGTAGATCCATTCACAGAAAAATTTGCTTCTTGTGTTTGAGTCTGAGTTGTGGAAGTTGTAACCTGTTTGTTTTCACCGAGAAGATCACTTCCGAAATCAAGTCCTTTTTGAGAAAAAAGCAAGGTCCAGTCTATTCCACGTTTTTTGGCTTCCGTAACATTCATTTCAAAAAACACTGCGGAGATTTTAACTTCTCGAGTGTCAACAGAAGCATAAGTTTCCGGAGTTTTTTCTGTATCAGTTGCCTCGTGTCTTTTGATGATAATTACATCTTCCTTCACTTCATACATCAACCCGGCATATTGAACGATTATGACAAGTGCCTTATCATAAGCCATTGATTCAATTTCAATTCCTATGGGGGTGGTTAAATCAACGGTTGATACTATTCTTTTTCCGGTTGAACTTTCGCTTACCTTGCTGAGCAGTGTAATAGCCTGATTGAAAGGAAGGTTTGCAGAAAGAGTAACTAGTTCATCCGGATTTACGTCTTTGAATTGTCTCTCCACATAATTTTGGGAGAGAATTTGAGAGTTGAGAAGGAGAAGCAACCCGACAATTGATATTAGTGTCTTCATATTAATTCTCTTTGTTTTCGTTTTTCTTAATTAATAATTCAGGTTCAAGTTTTAGTTCTACTTTTTCAATTATTCCACCTTTGTTAAGAATAAAATTAACACGGCTGCTGGCATAATCAATTTTAGTAAGGTAACCCAGATAAACTGGTTCACCTTCCCAAATTAAAAAGGTATTTCCTTTCCCATCAGCAAGAAATGCGCCATCGGGAATAAGAGCTAATAATTTAGCTCCCTGAACATCTAATAAACCATCCACGTTTGGCGGGATTTCATTGCGAATTAGTGGGAAAAACGCATCATATAGGGCACCTGCGGATAGATTATTTTCGACTATGTTCGATGTGGCGAACCTATTATCCAGTGAAAAATATGCTTCCACTGTCATGGTAAAACTTACCAGAAAAGCAGGCATTCCATCTTTATCGGAAATAATCAGATTGCTAAGAGTCAGTTGTTTTATTTTCTTCAACTCTTTGCTTTGTTCAATGGCGTTTACCATCCGATAGACTTCGTTAAAATCTCCGCCACCGCTTACTTTATATTCATGGAAGAAAAAATCCTTATCCGGTTTTTGCTCGGTGTATTCAATATCTACATGAGTGTTTTCTGAAAATCCTGCTGTAATAGAATTTAAAAAATTATAAAATTTTATTGGCGAAAGGTTTTGTGGGATATTAAATTTTCTATTAGCAAGAATTGAATCCAGCGAGCTGGCTTTATTTAAAAGTTCAGCATATTGTGCGTTAAGTTCCGCTGTATTATAGCTTTTCTTATTCAACTCATCGAGCTTTTTTTCTCTTTCATTCAAGTCACCGCTTTGAAAGAGAAAAATATAACCTCCGCCAAGCAATAGTATGATCAGCAATAAACCAACCAGACCAAGTGTACTTCTGATTTTTTTATTCATTCTTATTCGAAAAATTGGTGATGTTAAAGTTGATTATAAATCTATAAGCATTTTCTTCTCGAAGTGCTTCATAGACTACGCTTTTTAGTATGGACGATTCAATCGAGTATGCAAAATCTGTTAGAACATTTTTTGAAAGTGCGTAACCTTCGAGCAATACTTGGTCATCTTCCTCTTTGGATATTTTTGTGAGCCATAAATTTTTCCGTGATTGACAGAAATTAGCAACATGCCGCGTTACTTTGCCCCAAAGTTCAGTTCCCACTGCTGCTGAATCAAGGATAGCTTGTGTTTGATCAAAACTACTGATTTTTGTTTCAACATCTTTAATCTTGCTAAGAATTTCCTGGTTCTCTTTCATCAAAATGGTTTTTTGAGTGATCTCATCATCCATCCTGCTTAGTTCGCTGCTATTATTTAGTATTTGCTGTGTTATAAAAAAAGCAGCAACGAAAAGAATAGGAAGCATTGCGTAGCCATGCCATGAGAATTGAAAGAATTTTTGTTCCTCCCGGATGTATTTGGGAAGAAGATTTATTCCCTTAGTTTCTTTGGTTTGCTCATCAAAATATTCTGTTGCAACTGCAAGTGGAACGGTGAAAGAAGAAAATTTTTCTTTCTTATCTGTATCAACAAGTGTGTTATCGAGATCATCAAATTCTAATCGGGAAACATTTGCTTCGGGAAAAGTTCCATAGAAAGATAAAATAAGATTTTCGGAATCATCTTCACCGCAAACAATAATATTATCGAGCGAAGATATTCCTCCATTTTCCATCTCGAGTAATATTTTAGAAAAATAGACATCATATGTATGTAAGTTTTGAGTTCCTATATCAAGCGTTGAACCGATGTGCTTTAATTTTCTGCCCTGAAGGAAAATTAGTTTACTATATTCCTTCCCGATGTAAACAATCAGCGAATGATCGTCAGGAAAAAACTTTTTCTTTTTTGCTACATAGTAAGCAAGAGAAACTTCGGCACATTTTATTGTGGGTATTTTATAGTTTCTCTTATTGTTAAAAGAAGCAAGTGAGTTAATCATATTTACACAGGAGATCTCGCCGCTTACAAAAACGGATAAAAGAGATTTATCTGCAAGCTCTATATAGCCGATACTCTCTTTTTCAACTGAAACATGTTTTGTTTCTTGAATATCGTCAATTATCTCTTGAGTGATTTTAGTTGACCTGATATTTTTTATTCCCTCGTAAACATGGAAATAAATTGCCGGTTCGGTCAGTGCAGGGATGAATAATGCATTGCTGAGATTAATCCCGGCAAGCGAATTGTTAATTGTCGAAATATTAGCCTCAATAAGAGTGCTCTGCAATGCTTGAGTTTCTTTATCAAGCGCCTCGAGAGAAAGTTCATCACTCTCAAGACTGAGCCCGACTTTTTCTTCCGGCTGACCAACATTTGAGACGAGATCAATAGATGCTACACGGTGTACTTTAATTTTACCGGCAGTATCTTTTTCAAAGACACCGATCTTTGTATCGTTGCCCTCGCAATATATGCACACTATTTGTTTCATTAAATTGCCGTCAGTATTTGTTGCATTCTGGTTTTATTATTTGAATATGCCATAGCATTTTCCAACGAAATTTTCTTAGCAAGATAAAGGCGCTTTAAATCCTGTTCCATAGTAATCATTCCCATGGGATTATTTTGATTCATCATCATATAAATCTCAGAGAGATTATTATTCTTGATAGCAGCCTTTACGTTGGGGTTAACAAGTAAAACTTCTTTGGCTAATACCAATCTTCCGTCCAATGCCGGAATTAATTTTTGTGACACAACGGAAATTAACACATCTGCAAGTCTATTTCTAACTCTATCTTGTTCTGACGGGTGCATTTCTGCGATAATTCTATCAATAGATTCTATAGCTGAAGATGTGTGTAACGTAGAAAAAACTTTATGTCCTGTGTCTGTCACTTCAAGTGCTGCGAGTATTGTATCGGGATCTCTCATTTCACCAACAATAATAATATCAGGATCCTGGCGTAATGCCTGGGTTACTCCCTCCTTAAAAGAAAGAACATCCTTTCCAACTTCGCGATGTTTAATAATACAATTTCTTGAAGAATGGACATACTCGATAGGTGAAGCTATTATTATTACGTGGGCAGGGTCGGCATCATTGTGTGCATCAACAATGGCATCGAGTGTGGTTGACTTACCAGAGCCGGTTATTCCCGTAATTAATGACAAGCCAAACTTTATATATGAATGGCTCATCCACTTAACTGCATTAGGATGAAACCCTAGAGTATCCAATGGGCGAATAGCAGAATTTATCGCGCGCATATTTAAAGTTAGGGTATCAAGATCGAAATAAACATCAGAACGAAATCTGACGTCAATTTTTTTTCTCTCATATAAAAAAGTATGACTAAAATCTAAATTTCGATCTTGTAAAAGTGAATTTCGCTGATTCTCATTTAATAGATTGGCAATTATAGTGGAGGTTTCGTCATTAGAAAACTTAGGAAGGTCGTTGGCTCGTTCTTTAATACCGTGAGTTCTCATCCAAATATAACCTTCATTTCCATGACCGCCAGTTTCAATATCAGAAGCTTCTTTTTCGATCATACTGACAAGAAACTTGTTGTACAAATCCCTTAATGTTGTTCGTTCTGCAGCCGAAAGGTTGTCTATATTCTTAAGCACAAAAGCAACTCGCTCGGCATTCGAATAATAACCGGGAATAGTTGAAACAAAATTAGCAAGGATATTTCTTTCTGCGTCTATCTTCACTTTTCTAACTTCTAATTGTTTAGATTTATATTTTACTTTTTCACTTGAATACTAAATTTTGAAATGACATGTAAAATATCCTTCCGAATCGGTAAATTACTCATCCGAAGTGGAGGCTAAGACTTCCTCGATAGAGGATAAGCCAAGTTTTACTTTTTCAAGTCCGGCTTCTCTAAGATTAAGTGTACCGTCTTTTTTAGCCTGAATTCGCAGCTTTTCTTCATCTACGTCTTCTCCGGACCGAACGATGATTTGCCGAATCTCTTTTGTAAAATACAAAGCCTCGTGAATAGCGAGCCTGCCTTTATAGCCAGAACCGCCGCATTTTGAACATCCTTTGGCTTCATATACCGTGTAATTTCGCCATTCTGCAATGTTTAGCCCTGCGGCCTCCATTAAAGGCTCATCAAAATTCGCAAGTTTTTTCTTACAGTCATTGCAAAGTCTTCTAATCAACCTTTGTGCCACAATCAAGTTAATTGCATAAGCTATTAGAAATGGTTCGATTCCCATCTTATATAATCTTGCAACTGCGCTTGGAGCATCGTTTGTGTGAAGCGTAGAAAAAGTTAAGTGTCCGGTATTAGCTAATTTAACGGCAACCTCTGCGGTTTCCTTATCACGCATTTCACCTACAAGAACAATATCAGGATCGTGACGAAGAATTGACCGAATCGCTTGCTCAAAATTCATTTTAAAACCGATCTTCAATTGTCTTGCTCCTTTAATCACATACTCAACTGGATCTTCAACCGTAAGCACATTCACAGTGGGGTCAATTACTTGATACAATGCCGCAACGAGGGTAGTACTTTTTCCACTCCCTGTTGGTCCGGTTAGGATAACCATCCCCTGCGGCTGCTTGATTGCTTTTATAAATGCTTCTTTGCTGTAACCGCTTAGTCCAAGTTTTTCAAGATCGGTGATGACTTTTCTGTCATCAAGAATTCTTATTACGATGCTTTCAAATTTATTTTTTAATTCAGTCCCCACCATTGGCAGTACCGAAACTCTGTACCGAATGATATGATCATCAATTTCGCGCTGCATAAAACCATCCTGAGCCATTTCTCTTTCAAATCTGTCCATACCCTTTCCGCGGTCTTTAATTACAGAAACGATAGCTTCGGGTAATGTGTTTTCCTGAGTGTGCCAAAGTTGAAGTTCGCCGTCGAGACGAAAATATATTTCTGTTTTATTCCCTACTTTGGGGACAAAATGAATATCGCTTGCACCCTTTCTAACACCTTCAACAAGTGCAGCCTCGACTAAATTTATTAGCGCACTTTTGTTAATTTCAGCATCAAGTTCCTGCTCATCAAGTCCGCCTTCATCACGCTCGAGATGGATCATATCGGCAGATTCATCTTCCATCATTTTAAGATAGATATTTTCAGGAGGGAGAATTAACTGGATAAGTTTTTCGTAATCTTTTTTCTTAATGAAAATTACTTCATATTTTTTTACATTCAGACCAAAAGCAATTTTGGGGATATTTCGATCAGTGGGGTCAATAGAGGCAAGGATAAGTTTATCTTTTATTTTTTCGTCGAACATAAAAGGAATAACTTTGTGTTCGAGCATTTGGTTTTTTAAATTTTCGCCGGAGCTGTTTATTAAGCCCTTTATGGCTTCTAATTTACTTGCAGGAATTTCTTCTACCCGAACATCTAATTCTCTGAATGCATAAAGAACGGCGACTTCCCTGAATATTGTATCGTGATCATAATTAAAATCCTGAACGAGTATCTGGGCGAGATTTCTTTTTATCTTACTCTTATCATTAATTTTAGCATTTAGCGCCCGCTCAAGCATTTGGGCATCTATTATTCCCTTCTTAAATAAGAGATAGCCTATTTTATCAGTAAGTTCAAGATTTGTTTCGATCATGTTTGATTATTTTCAATTTGAATAATTGATGCAGTCCCCGGAGTTTTAGGACGAACTGTAGCTGTTTCGGCAGAGACAAGTGTTAATGCAATCATGACAACCATAATAACCATTGCAATTACTACCTGAATAAGTTCAATTAAATTTTTCAATTTATAAACCGTTTCGCTTTCGTAGTAATTTGCTAATTGCAGTGTCGTGTTTTTAATAGTACCTGTTTCTTCGCCGGAATGAAATCGCGAGAGAGCTGTTTCTGTAAAAACTCCTGCAGCTTCAAATGAGTCCGTCATTCCAATTCCCTTTTTAATCATCATCGGAATTGCAATTGTTTTAATTCGATCTTCGAAATAACGATTGTCAGTAGCTTCTGCAGCTATTTTGATTGGTTCTATACTTTCTGCAGAGCCGCTGTAAAGAGCATAAAATACGCGGCAATAAACTTCAATTAATGTTTTATGGACTAACGGACCCAAAACAGGAATGGACAGCATAAATTTATCAACCCATAGCCCGCCTTTTTTCGTTTTTGACCATTGCCAAAAAACAATGGGGGGGATAGCACAAACAAGAGCAACTAACAGCCAATTCTCAACAAGAAAGTCACTGATCTTTAAAGTAAATGCTGTCATCGGCGGCAAATCAATCCCGAATTTAACAAATAACTTTGCTGTTTCGGGAAATATGTATCCGACATAAAAAAGTACTGCAAGGAATAAAACGAATAGAGTAACAGCAGGAGTGATCAATGCACTTTTTAGATTTTTTCTAAATTCCTGTCTGCGCTCTAAAAACTTTGCGGTAGATTTGTAGATTTCTGCCATGTTTCCGCTTTTGGAAGCAAGCCCAAGCATGTAGGCAGTAAATTTTCCGAATACGGATTGATACCTTAAAAATGTTGTTTCACTGTCCGCGCCTTTTTTTAATTCATTATTAATTTCTTTTAATGTTTCTTTTAGCGCTTTGTTTTGTGTGTCATTTATAAGCAGGGTTAATATTTCGGCATAAGCTAATTTTTGATCAAGCAGCTCGGCACTTATTTTTACAAAAGTAACAATATCGGAAGTTGGCGGTTTGCGCTGGATGTCGAGAAGTTTTTTATGCACCGAAACAATATTATACCCCATCCTTCTTAAAGCATCTTCAACTTCCCTTTTATTGAAAGCTTTTTGCTCGCCGGTGATAGGCTTCTCTTTACCTTTTCTGACTTTATACAGAAAGGTAGATTTTTTTTCGATGCTTAGAATCTTGAGGTGATTTTTATCCGCAAGTTTCTGAATTTTTTGTTTTCCTTCTTTAGCAGAGTTCACCGAAAGAGTTCCGGTGATGGTCTGTCCCGAAGTTTTCTGAGCAGTAAATTTATATTCTAGCATAATTCCTTTAAAATAGAAAGGCTGGCAAAATATAACAATTTTGTCAGCCTTTAGAAAATATTATTTAATTAATCTATTTCATTTAATTGATTAATTCTCTAATTATTAATCAACCGTGGAATTTATAGTTGTGGAAGTAACAACCGTAGTAACAGTCCAGTCATAATCGGTATCATTAGGCGTCCCTGTTAAAGTAACGGCATCAGCTGTAACATCTGCCTCCCAAGCGGTAGTAGGAGTAGAAGCTAAAGCTGTCGGGATTGTCCAACCCGTGAAAGAATTATTACCACCATCCATTGAAGTTGGTTTCTTATAATACTGCTGAGCAAGCGCGCCAAGGTTTGTACCTTCAGAGATGATAGTATCTTTTGCTGAAGATTCTGCATTTGCGTTAAACAAGTTGATGCCGACGACTACAGCTATACCAACTACGATTACGCCAAGAACGATTAAGAGAAGTTGTTGTTGACCCATGATAGATCTCCTTTATATATTTATGAGTATTGTTAATTAGAACATTTAGTTTAATATTTCTGATGTTACAGAATTAGGTTCTACTGTTGTTTGAACTTTCACTGAATCATCATCGTTTACTACATCATTTCCCGTGCCAATGATTATTACCTTTGAAGCTTCAACGCTTGCAACATAATAACCGCTTGAAGTTGTTGCCAATTGATCGGGAATATCCCAACCTTCAAAACTAAAACCACCCCCTCCAAAAGTTTTAGGTTTTTCATAAAACGTCATAGCCATATTTCCCAGGTTCATACATTCATTCATTACTATATCGCGTTTTGTATCCGCAGCGTGTTGTCTGAACAAAGTAATAGCAAAAGCAACTGCTATTGCCACTACAATCAGACCTACTACGATTAGTAATAATTGTTGCTGTCCCATCTAAATTCCTTTATTATACGTTTCGGGGTTATTAACAAGAAAAAAAGTGCCAGAAAAAATTTATTTAATTAACATTTGAAATACTTCAAAAGAATAACATTGAAACATTAAAGAGAATATTTTACAGGTAAAGTTGGCATAAATAGTAAATGTTACTTCCTGAGGAAAGATTATTTTCTTTTTTTGAAGAATAATGGAGATAGTAATAAAAAAAATTAATAAGCAGTTAAGAAATACTGACCGATTTGAGTTTCCGAACACACATGTCCACCGAGAATTATACAGCAGCATTTCCATTCCAAAATTTCTATCGGAATAAATTACTTGTAAGAAAGGGACTTTTATCCCAAAATTACCGACATCTTTTCGATAACAAACATCGAGTAACGTAGCTATACTTAAAACCGTTTACTATAATGAGTAATCTGTTGCGAACCGGATGGTATAAAAAATCATTTTTATAAAAGGGAAAGAAGTTTATTTTTGTGCATCACAAAAAAGGATTACTTAACAATGAGAATAAATAAAATATATTCTATTACTATGTTCTTAACAGCATTAACGTTTTTATTTGTTATTGGCTGTGAGAAAAAAACAGAAACAAACCCGGAAGAAAAAGTTGAAACCACAATTGAAAAACCCACCGTTGAAACTCCGGTCGAAAAAGTTGATTCCGTTAAACCGGAGGCACCAAAGATTGTTATCCCCGATATGCTGGGTACGTGGTCGGGAACGTTTGATAGCCGTGCGTGCACTTTGAAAATAACCAAACAAGACAGCACAGCTTTTAGCGGAAGCATTACTATAAATTACAGAGAGGTTGTAAATCAATCTGTTTCAGGATCAATCAATGTTGAAAAAAACACTGTGTCTATGAGGGATTTAATTCATAGTAGATATCAGGGGACTTATTCCGGAAAACTTTCTGCCGATTTGAAAAATTTATCCGGGACATTCACTATTACTGTTGATAAGAAAAACTTATCATTTAATTTGAACAAAAAATAATCATCAAAAAAAGGAAAAAACCTAATGAACAAAATACTCTCGTTATTATTCATTCTTTCAATTGGCTTTGTGCTTTCATCCTGCGACAGCACAACTGACCCTGTAATTCCACCGGTTACTACAGGCAGCATTTATCTTGAATCAACTCCTGCCGGTGCAGAAATTTGGGTTGACGGTATTAACTCGGGTAAAGTTACTCCCGATAGCGTAGTTAATCTTGACGAAGGAAATAGAAACATCACTCTAAAACTTGCTGACTACGACGATACTACATTCACTATGACCGTTATTGCAGGACAACAAGTTTCAAAAGATGTAACAATGATTTCAAATCTTTTCCTAACTTTTCATGGAACCGCAAGGTTATGGGAAACTTTAGGAACAACTGCAGATCAACCAAGCGGACTTGATCTTTCATCAGGAAATCCTTATGGAATTTCTTCAGCTGATAAAGATAAAGTTGACATATATTACTCAAGTAATGGTTACCTGGTAAAAAGTGCCGACCTTGCTTCCGGATTAACAAGGGTAACTGCATTTATGGTTGGCGGTGCTTCTGATTTGAACGATGGAATAGATTCGCCGCTAAGATCAACAGGAATATGGTTAGATAATATGGACGATAGAGAACCTAACTATGTTTACCTTTATGACAATGATGGTCACTATTCAAAAATTAAAATTGTAAATTCTGGTGGTGGTTTTAGCGGTGAAGATGCATGGGTTGAAGTTGAATGGTGGTACAACGAAACTGTCGATGATGTAAGATTCTAATCTTATTATTATAGATAGAATTTGGAGCCGCAGAGTTTTCTGCGGCTTTTTTTATTTTTTAATTTGAATGTGAAGCTCGTTTAATTGCTCTTCCGATACTGCCGATGGGGCTTCATCCATTAGCGAAAGCGCGGATGCTGTTTTCGGAAATGCTATCACCTCTCTTATTGAATCTTCGCCGGCAAAAATCATTACCAATCTATCAAAACCGAATGCTATTCCTCCGTGCGGGGGGGCGCCGTATTTAAATGCATTCATTAAAAAACCAAACTTGTATTGTGCTTCTTCGTCACTTATTCCAAGTGCTTTAAACATTTTTGCCTGCAGCTTAGAGCTGTGAATTCTGATACTTCCACCCGCAATTTCACTGCCATTTAACACAAGATCGTAAGCCCGTGCGTGCACCTTTGACAGATCGCTATCCATAAACTCAACATCTTCAGGCCGGGGCGAAGTGAAAGGATGGTGCATTGCATAGTATCTTTTTGTTTCTTCATCCCACTCGAACAAAGGAAAATCAGTGACCCAAAGTAATTTTGGTTCGGAATCGGGTTTAATTAATTCAAGCCGCCTTGCCATTTCTAATCGAAGTGCGCCCATGATACTAAGAGTTTTATTTTTTGCACCCGAAAGAATTAATATTAGGTCGCCATTTTTAGCGTTCATATTTTTTATTAATGATTTCTGTTCAGTTTCAGAAATGAACTTCGCAGTTGGTCCCTCAATTAGTTCGTCTTTAACACGAAGCCAGATAAGACCTCCTGCACCAAGTTTCTTTACAAAATCGGTAAGAGTGTCAAGTTGATTGCGAGTGTATTTGCCGCAATCCGATGCGAGCAGGCCGGTGATGATTCCATTATTGTCAATTGAATCTTTGAACACTTTAAATCCTGTTTGAGTAAAAATGTTATTCAAAGTTACAAGCTGAAGATCAAAACGAAGATCGGGTTTATCGCTGCCGTACGTTTCCATTGCTTCGTTAAAAGATAATCTTGTCAATGGAAGTGAAAGTTCTTTATTCCAAATCTGCTTATAAAATTCTTTCATTAATCCTTCAACAATTACGAAAATATTTTCCTGATCAACGAAAGACATCTCAACATCTATTTGTGTAAACTCCGGTTGACGGTCGGCGCGCAGGTCTTCATCTCTGAAACATTTTACAATTTGGAAATAACGATCGAAGCCTGATACCATCAGCAATTGCTTGTAAGTTTGCGGAGATTGAGGCAGAGCATAAAATTTTCCTCGATGAATTCTGCTTGGGACAAGATAATCGCGAGCACCTTCGGGGGTGCTTTTCATCAGCACGGGAGTTTCAATTTCAACAAAATTATTTTCATCAAAATATTTTCTGGTTATCTGATACATTTTATGCCGCAATAAAAAATTTTTCTGCAGCGAAGGTCGGCGAAGATCGAGATAACGAAACTTCAACCGCAACTCTTCATTCGCATCAATAATATCTTTTATCGGGAAAGGCGGGGTGATTGCTTCATTAAGAATAATTATTTTATCTGCGGCTATTTCAACAAGTCCAGTTTGCATCTCCCTATTTTCTGTTTCAGCACTTCTTTTTTGTACGGTTCCTTCAATAGAAATAACAAATTCGCTTCTTAAAGATTTTGCTAACTGATAACTTTCTTCGTTAATCGTTGATTCAAATAGAACTTGGGTAATGCCGTAGCGATCACGCAGCCAAATGAATATAAGCCCGCCAAGATCCCGTCGTCTGTCAACCCAGCCATTAAGCACAACTCTTTGCCCAATATTATTTTCTCGTAATTCACCGCAAGAATGGGTGCGTGTTTTAAAAATCATCTTAAAATATTTTCTCCATTAATTTAGAATTTGCAGGCGAAAAATAACCACTAATCAATGCTCAATCAAATGAAATAAACTCTAAATGCGGTTGTTGGTTCTGTTTATCAGTTTGTATTATCTATCCATTGAATAAAACAATTTTACTTAGTGAGTACTTAAGCATAATTTTACATTATGAATTCATCAGAATTAATTAAAAAGAAACGTGACGGCGAAAGTTTAACAGATGCAGAAATAAATTTTCTCATTGCAGGTTATGCCGGCAAAAAAATTCCCGATTATCAATTCTCTGCCTTTTTAATGGCGGCTTTTATCAACGGAATGAATAATGAGGAAACTTCTTCACTCACAAACGCTATGCTGCACAGTGGAAAGATAATTGATCTTACTTCCATCAAAGGCAAAAAAATTGATAAACATTCCACAGGTGGGGTGGGAGATAAAACATCGCTCATTATTGCGCCGATAGTTGCCGCTGCAGGAATAAATGTACCGATGATTTCCGGTAGGGGTCTTGGGCATACCGGCGGAACACTTGACAAACTTGAATCTATTCCGGGCTTTAAAACTGATCTATCAATTAATGAATATAAAAACGTTCTTAAAAAATGCGGTGCTGTGCTGATTGGTCAAACTTCTGATATAGCTCCTGCTGATAAAATGATTTATGCACTTCG
>DAOLIQ010000007.1:0-74454 GCA_035328465.1 Ignavibacteriaceae bacterium
ATGCGAAATTAAAAGCTGCTCTGTAACGTAAAGATGGTGTGAACTTTCATTATTTGGATGGTACAAATTTTTAACTACCAAAAAATAATTGCCAATATTATGGTAATAGAAAAGAAGTTTGTTTCTTCTCACAACTTGAAAAGTATCTGCTATTCTCAGCGGACGAATTTTGGTTTGCCCGAATAATAAATTTACCTCATAAGCCGCCAACTATCTTTCAAAATTTAACTTCATTCCTACATTATTATATAATAATTTTAATCATGCAATTGAAAAGATATTGCTATGCAGTGCATATAATCAACTGTCTTCTTACAACAATTTATTGGAGTAGAGATATGAAAGATAAAAATGTGCTTCTTTTTATTATGCTTGCCGGGCTTGCTATCTTAGCCGGAGTGATTAGTAAGTTTACTGGTACTAAAATTTTTGTTCAGAGTTATACCTGGATTCAGGTGGCTCAAACCTTATTGTTGTTTGGGATTGCATTCGGGATAGGTAATCAAATTTTCAAATCGAATAAAGAGTAATTACTGACGGAGTCTTTGATTCCGTAAAAATATTCCTTTTAGTTTGCTTTGGAAAGATCACTTTAAAAGTGATTATGAAGATTTATGCACTTTAAAGTTTATACGTCAAAACTTTTAACTGCGTTTCATCTATTTCGAATAGATAATGCTGGTAAAGTTCTGCTCGTTTACTCTTCTGCAGATTAAATGCTTTTGAAAAATTTTTATTACCGATTTTAATTAAAGGGTGAGGTTACTGTTTAAAACAAAAAAGGTGTCCAAATTGAACACCTTTTTCAGAAAATAACTTAGAATCGAATCTTAGCTTCTTGCTTTAGCTTCATTAACTACGATATTTCTTCCTTTTAATTCAGAATTATTCAATGCTTTGATAGCATTTTCTGCTTCTGAGGAATTCTCCATTTCAACAAATCCAAAACCTCTGGATCTGCCGGTGTCACGGTCTTTAACTACTTTTGCTGAAACAACGTTGCCGTGTGTTTCAAAAGTTGTTTGTAAAGTGTTGTCATCAACTGACCAAGGGAGCGATCCCACAAATAATTTAGTACTCACGAAAGAACCTCTAAAAAAATTAATAAATAAAATTCCCAACTATTGGGATAGACAAAGCTAAGTCCATTCAATGACATAACCAAATTATTTATTCGGTAATAGTCAAATAAATTTGACCCGCTATCCTTGATTAGATGTATTAATACAGGAATGTATCATACAACTTCATTAGTGTTTCCAGTCTTTTTTGCTTTAATTAGTTCTGAAAAATTGATTGAGTGGGTTATCAGGTCAACCAATGTTTTAATGAATACAAATAAAACTATAATGAATAAATTTGTATCGGTCGAAAATATATCACCAAATGTTGTTGCAAATCCACCGAGAATGATAGTCAAATGCATCGGAATAATTCGGGCGTACGGTGCAAACATTAATTTACCGATATTTGGTATCTCCTCCGACGGTTTAGTTCGTGACGAGATAAATTCAATTAAATAACTAACGAAAAATATTACTCCTGAATAAAGTACAAAGTTTGAACCCGTATTTGACGAATATTCTTGATTCAAAGAATAAAAACCTCCAATGAACATCGCATAAATAAAATGAAAAAAGCCATAGTGAAAAAGGAAGAAAACAGCAGTAGAAATCTTTACTCCTCTTGTCGGCAGAGTTTGCTTTCCTCCTTGCTTGAAACCTTCGGTCGAAAATTCTTTTAGGGAAATTATATTGATAAAATTAAACACACCTATGATTACACTTTGTCCCCAGTAAATCCATAAAACATCGGAAGCAGTTATATTTTCGAAGAGGGCGAAAAATATCACTGAAAGATTTGAAAATATCAACGACCAGGTTGAGAATCTAAAAAAGTCTATACTTCGTAATAGCATAGATAAGTTCAGTGGAGACTTTTGACTGATTCTGTTTTCTTTTCTGCTCATTTCTAAACTCGCTGCAAAAATTCAGATAACTATTTTTTCGGTGCCAAATATTTATTGAATAGTAATAAACCAATGATGGTTAAAACACCAATCATCGAAAAAATAAACCAGAGAGTTCCCGGTTGTTTTAATGTATCAACAAAATAAACATAGAGATTTGCACCAAGTATTCCGCCTATGCCGCTTCCAATAACACCATAAAGAAATGAATAGCCGAGATAGAGAGCTTTTTTATCTTCCGGTGCTATGAGTCCAACATAACTAATAAACTTTGGATGCGCTGTCATTTCACCAATTGAAAAAATAATAATACCAAGCATAAATACCAGCGGATGAGTTGATATTGCGAGTATCCCCATCCCTATCGTCCCAAGTCCGATGCCGCCTATCATAGTCGGAAGGGCTTTTTTATTTTTAACAATATTAGAGACAAAAATCTGAAGCAGTATAATAGTTCCGGCATTGATTACAGTCACATGCTCAGCGTCAAATTTCCAATTTGGATTTGCAATGAAAACAGAAAGCAGTCCGTTCACCAGATTATTTATTGGCGTCATATCCACATAATCTGTAAAGTACCAAAGCACCGTATCGAACATCTGAAAATAAAGAATCCAAAAACCTGAATAAATGACTATCATTAAAATGAATCTGAAATCTTTTAGAACAAGTACCGCACCCTTTAACACATCAAAAATTGATTTGGTACTTGCCGGACGCTCGGGCTCTTTATACATCAATAGATTGAGCAGAAGCATTGATCCGGTACCGATTGATGCCATTATAAAAATATATGACCAGGAAATGTCTTTTAAAATTGGGATAAGTATAAGCGGGAAAATAAATGCACCAAGATTGATTGACCAATAATAGATTCCAAAACCAAGGGTGGAGTTTGATTCATCAGTTGTACGCGCAATTGTTCCTGAAATGATCGGCTTAAAAAATCCTGCACCGAGAGCCATCATAATTAAACTTAAAAAAACTAAAGTATATCCAGTAAACAAACTTGTGAGAAAGTAGCCAAGACTAAGAGCCGCAAATGCAAAGAAAAGAGTTTTTCTGTAACCAAACCGATCTGCAATTGCACCTGAAAGAATCGGAAGAAAATAAAGGAGTGGTTGAATTGTACTTTTTATTACTCCAACACTTTCTTTAGTGAAACCAAGTCCGCCATCTTTTGTACTTAGAACTAAATAAACAGAAAGTACAGACATAACGCCGTAGTAGGAGCCGCGTTCAAAAAACTCCATTATGATAACAATCCAGTAATTCTTAGAGAAGGCAGATAACCAGTTTTTCTTCTTATTAGCTTCCGAAGTCATAAAACTCCTATGTAAAAGATATTGTGAGAATTAAAATTTAAAAAGGTTGGGCAAAAATGTAGAAATGAATTTTATAAACAAAAAAAAATCCGATCTGAATTATTTTAAGTAGAATAAATTCAAACCGGATTTATTGAAAATGCTATCAGAATCGACGTCTGCTTGAACCGCCAGAACCGCTTGATCTGCCGCCGCCGCCGCCAGGTCTTCTTTTGTTATCATCACGTCTCGGACGAGCTTCGTTTACGGTAATTTTTTTACCTTTAACATCTTTTGTATTTAAACTGTTGATTGCTTTTTGTGCCTCAGCTAAACCCGGCATTTCAACAAAGCCGAATCCTTTTGACTGCTGCGTAAATAAGTCCCGGATAATTTTTACTTCCTTGACTTGACCAAACTCTGAAAACAAGTTTGTTAAATCTTCTTCTTTAACATCACTTGCCAGATTTCCAACGAAGATATTCATACTAATAAACTCCTAAAAAATTTTAAATAATTAATTAACAAAGCACTATTGCAGTGCTTCTTCCTCCTGTGGATAAAAACTAGAATGAATATTTGGGTATGAATTCAAATTTTTAAGCAGGCAAATGCAAAATAGGAGAAATACTTTTCCTAACCAAATATTATTCTTTTTATAAATGGATTAAAAATATTTGGAATTGGAATAAAATAAGGAGGACAGAAACTTTGAATTAATACATTTTGAGATTATCAGAATATATTTAATATTTTTGCGGAGTGCAGGATCGAACTGTTGTCCTTCCCGATTCTATCGGAACGCATTCTCGCATTATCCTTACCCTATAGCAATTATCAATTTTTTGTGGAGCTAAGCGGGATCGAACCGCTGACCTTCTGAATGCCATTCAGACGCTCTCCCAACTGAGCTATAGCCCCGAAAATAATTTATGGGAAAGTACTATCGAAAAATATGATTATTATTTTATTCTGTCAATCTTTAATTGATCTTTAATTTCTGTATTGCGTTAGAGAGTTGTCTATTCTATTTTTAATTAAAAAATAAATGAAAATATTTTTATCTATTATTATACTTTTGTTTTTCACCTCACTATCAATACTAAGCGGTTGTAAGGACACTATCACAGTACAGGATTTAGATAATGTTGTAATACCTGATTCGAGTGTAAGTTATTCAAAATATATTCAGCCGGTTTTTAGTGTTAAGTGCGCCATTGCCGGATGCCATGATGAATACAGAGCAGGTGATCTAAGTTTATTGACCTGGGCAGAGGCAACAAGTTCAACAAGAATTATTTTTCCTTATGATCCTGATCAAAGTGTACTCGTGTGGACTATTGAATTGAGATCGGGATTTCCGGTAATGCCGCCTGTTGGATTCCCTTACTTAACCCCAAATCAAATTGAAGGAGTTAGAACATGGATAAAAGAAGGTGCGTTAAATAATTAAACTTTTTTAAATCCAATCTTCTTGCAAATACCATTTACAGGTGCGTTTAATTCCCTCCTCAATTGAAATTTTCTGACTGTATCCAAAATCTCTCATAGCTTTTGAAGTATCACAAATCCAAGCGTGCTGAGTCAAATCTTTTGCTTTTTCGATATTTAAAGTTGCTGGTTTGCTGCTGAACATTGAAAAGAATTGGGCAAATGCTGCAATTCCATAAACAATAAAATGAGGAACTATTATTTTGATCGGTTTTCTTGCAAGGGTTTTTGAAGTTACTTCGCCTACCTCTTTCCACGTATAAAATTTTTCTGATGAGATAAAGTAAATCCCGCCGGTAGATTTTTCAGAAACAGCAGCGAGGTATAATCCTTCTACAAAATCCGAAACATGGATAAGACTAACAAGTTTTTTATCGAAACCTACAATTGTTGTTAATCCTTTGCTGAAAGTTTTGAAGTATATTAAAATCTCAGTATCTCTTTCACCGTAAACTGCCGGTGCACGGCATATAGTAACAGGAAGAACGTCCATAAAAACCTTTGCTACCTCCTCCTCTGCAAGTTTACTTCTTCCGTAAGTAGTAATTGGATTACAAGGTGAGGTTTCGTCAACTGGTTTTTCATTTTTTGAAGGACCGACTGCAGTTAAGCTGCTCACTATTACAAATTTCTTAATTGTAGATTTAAATTTGAGTGCAGTCTCAAGTAAAGTTTTTGTGGTTTCCACATTGCCTTGAAAATAGCCTGCAGTTGTTTTAGATTTTACTACCCCTGCCACATGAAAAATATAATTAGCACCAACAAATGCTTTTCTCAGCTTAGATTCATCATTCAAACCGCAGTCATAAATTCTTACATTCTTTTCTTTCAACCACTTCAGATCACTTGACTTTCGGGTTATACATCTGACTTCAAAATCCCTGGATAATAATAAATCTACGAGATGACTTCCAACAAATCCTGTAGCACCGGTTACGATAGCAATTGGTTTATTCATAATAAAATAATTAATCTTTCAATTTTTGATGCTTAAAATTCACGTAAATAATTTTACTGTGCAATAGTGTTTTATAAATCTTTTAATTAAATTTTGTTAGAGATTTTTCAATACATTTATAATGTATAAACATAAAAGAATAAAAAAAATAATTGTCCTGCTTTTAGCTTCCCTTCTAATTTACCATTCGGGCGGATTCATATTAATTTACACTCCAGCCTCCTTTCTAATAAAAAAAATAACGAAAGAATTAATTAGAAGCGAAGTGATAGATTTTTCTGTTGTTAAATTTTCATTCACACGTGAAGAAATTAATTCCGGGATTGAAGGTTTACACTGGGTTCACGATAAAGAATTCCGTTATGACGGAAATATGTACGATATTGTAAAAAAAGATACTACCGGTGACACAATAACCTTTTATTGTTTTGCGGATACAAAAGAAGATCTTCTCGAGACTTCTTTCGAAATTCATTTCCAAAACGGAAAAGAAACTAAGTCACTTGATTCCAATAGTAATAGAATAAATTTATTAACACTTTCAGATGTGATAACTCAACCATCTGATATCAAATCGATACCGTTTGTTGTGGAGTCTTCTATTCCAGCAACAAATGAAACTGGACTTACTTCATTTCTAAATGTATTAACCCCGCCGCCAAAGAACATTTTCTCCTAAATATTTTATATAATTTTAGATGCATGTCACTTAGCGAAATTTAAATAATTGTTCTCGCTAATTATCAAATGAATGACATAAGCATTGCATTTTAAAATCATTATTAAAACGAAAGAGGAAAAAATGTTTAAGAAGACTTTTACAGTTCTGATTCTCTTATTTATCTCACTTACTTTGGGAACAAATACGTATTGCCAAAGCGGTGATTCAGAACAAAAAATCAAAACCAGTTATGCCGACACAATTAAATATCAAACTGATGAAGTGGTTGTCACGGGTACAAGAGTAGAACAAAAAATTATTGATATCCCCTACCCTGTTTACAGAATAAACAACTATCAATTTCAGTTTGATAGAAAAGTTTCTGTCAACGATGTTCTAATTTCTATCCCCGGTGTCTTTATGCAGTCGCGGTATGGAAATCATGATGTGAGAATTTCGATTAGAGGATTTGGAAGCCGTTCTAATACCGGAATTCGTGGAGTAAGAATACTACTCGATGGCATTCCTGAATCTGAACCGGATGGGCAAACCCGAGTTGAAGCTATTGATTTCAATGCGCTCGGCAGCATCGAAGTTGTGAAGGGAAATTCTTCTTCACTTTATACAAATGCACCGGGTGGAGTTATCAATTTCATTAATGATATAAATTTTGATAATTCTTTTATAAAAAGTTTCAATGAATTTGGCTCCTTTGGAATGCGGCAAAACGGTATCAAAGCCGGAGTTAAAGCTGATGGTTATAAACTTATGGTTAATTATAATTATCACAACTATGAAGGTTATAGAGCGCATAGTCAGGATTACTGGCACATACTTAACACAGTGCTCGAAACAAATCTTGGTAAAAAAACCAATCTTCAGATACTCGGTTATTTTGCAAACGGTATTATTAAATTACCCGGATCTTTAACTCAAGAAGAATTTGCTCTTGATCCATATCAGGCTGTTGAGAGTCGCGAGGTTGCTTTTGACTTCAGACGTGTCACAAAGAAAGGACGAATCGGATTAAGGTTCAATAATTATTTTGATGATGAAAAAAATCATCAACTTGAATTAACAACTTATGGAACGATAAAATATTTTGAACGTGTTTCAAAATCCTATAGAATCTTTAACAGGTACGGATTAGGGAGTTCTGCGAGATATATATTCAGAGCCAATGTTGGCGAACGGAAAAACGAATTCTCGATCGGTAATGACCTATTCTATCAAACCGGTCCAATTGAAGAATACAACACAGTTAACGGACAGAAAGATGATATCTTGAATTTTCTTAGTGATGAAACTATAAGTAACGTTGGTTTCTACGTGCAGAATAATTTTGAAATTCTGCCCGATCAATTTGCTCTTTTAGTTTCCGGCAGGTATGATAATGTAATATTCGATAATAAGAACGAGCAACTTGCGGTTCAAAATTCAACTCGCCGTTTCGAAGCCTTTACACCAAAGGCTGCATTAAATTTTAAGATTACACCCTCCATTGCTGTTTATACTTCTTATGGACTCAGCTTTGATAGTCCTGCAGGCAATGAACTTGATAACTTTCCGCTTAGCTCAGATCCTGGGAAATTATTAAACCCGGATCTTAAACCTCAAAAATCTAAAAACTTTGAAGTTGGTATAAAAGGAAATGTACTTTCTTTTGATTCACAATTTTTCCGGAACATTAATTTTGAAGCTACATTCTTCAATACTAAAATTGAAGATGAAATTGTTCCGTTTGAGGTATTTGGAGATGTATTCTACCGAAACTCTGCAACAACCAATCGAATGGGTATCGAACTTGGCGGTGAAGTAGAAATTTTAAGCGGACTCAATTTGAAACTATCCTATACATATTCAGATTTTTCATACGACAGTTACACTGCCGAAGTAATTGATGTAGATTCACTGAACAATTTTGTTACATCAATTCAGGACTTCGGTGGAAATGTTACGCCAAGTGTACCAAAGCACAATATTTTTAGTGCTTTAGCATACAGGTATTTTCTTACAAATGAAATTTCGGCATTCGTTAGGGCAACATACAATCATGTTAGTGGAATGTTTGTAAATGATCAAAATTCAGAAAAAACTTCCGACTATAATATCGTTGGTGCAAGCATTGGTTCTGACATTGTTTTAAATAACTTAAATATATTACTTTCAATTGGAATGAATAATATTTTTGATCGAACCTATGTTGGCTTCATAAGTATTAATTCAACTAACGGAAGATTTTATGAAGCGGGTGAACCGCAAACATTTTATGGAAGTCTAAATTTTAATTATAGACTTTAGTTCTAAATTTTTTTACTTTATTTCAGCCGGTTAATACAAAAATTATCCGGCTGATATTTTTATCATTTTTAGGAAGACAGATGAAAATAATTTATTATCTCTTTTTTAGCTTTCTGGTTCTTTACAATCTATCATTTGCACAATACAATTTCAGACAGGATGGAGCTTTGTCTATATCCGAAAACTATCGTATTCATCCCAGTTCTGTAACGCAAAGTGAAGTATTCATCACCGTCCATCCCACTAATCCGGATATAATTTTTAGTTCCGCAAACACCGTAACTTTAAATCCATTCTTTATAGGGGAAGGTGTATATACTTCCACCAATGGAGGGGTTAGCTGGTTCGGCAGTGATACCTGCAAAGGCGGCAATATTTTATTCCACGGCGGCGATCCGGGAATCACAATTAATAATGACGGGCGATTTATTTTAACCCGGCTTGGCAGGGCACCGTTCTATGGATTATATTCTCATTACTCAACCGATAACGGTTTAACTTGGTCTAACTCAGTTACCATCAGCCAAAATGAAAATGAATATAAGGCAGTGGTTACAAGTGACGCTTTTAGCAGCAGCAGCTTTAATGGAAGAATTTACGCTGCCTGGACCAGGTTTACTCCACCCTACCCAATCATGTTCACATATTCCGATAATGGAGCTGAAAGTTGGATAACACCAAAACAAATTAACAATCCTACTAATCGTTCTAATGGAGCGGATCTTACTATTGACCAAAGCGGCAAGTTGTATGCTTGCTGGGCAGGGGTACAAGATGTATCACCTTTTACTGAAATTAAAATCGGTTTTGCTACTTCAACTGATGGAGGCATTACATGGAATTCAGATGATAATAAAATTGATATGAATGGTATTAGCGGCGTCTTAAGTGACAAAGCAAATATTCGTGTAAATGGTTTACCAAGAATTGGAATTGATACAACCGGCGGACAAAGAAACGGCTGGCTATACATTGTAACAACACAAATCAATTTAGCACCCGCAGGAACTGACCCTGACATAATACTTAATCGATCCACAGACGGCGGTGCCACGTGGTCCTCAGGTATTCGGGTTAATCAGGATGCTCTGAACAATCATAAAATTCAATACTTCCCTGCTCTTCATATTGATCACACAGGAGCCATAAATATTCTTTACTACGACGATAGAATGACTACAAGTGATTCGGCAGGTGTTTTTCTTTCGCGTTCGACAGATGGGGGGGATAGCTGGATTGATTATGAAGTTTCCGATCATAATTTTAAACCGGAACCTATTGGTGGATTGGGAGCTGGATATCAAGGTGACAATATTGGTTTAACTGCCAATGGTGAATTTATTTTTCCTACTTGGATGGATAATTCAAGCGGTATTTATCAACTGTGGACTGCACCGATAAGTTTTACAACTGTAAATGTTGAAAATCAGAATACCATAATTTCACCGACACAATTTTCCTTATTACAAAACTACCCCAACCCTTTTAACCCAACAACTACAATAAGTTTTAATCTTCAGACAAAAAGTTTCACCACCCTTCGTATATTTGATTCGCTTGGTAATCTTGTTCAGACTTTAGTTAATGAAGAATTAAGCAGCGGAAAATATGAAAGAACTTTTGATGCTTCTGGTTTATCAAGCGGAGTTTATATTTATACTTTACAAACAGATCGCTTTATCGAATCTCGTGGAATGATTCTAATAAAATAATGTGTAAGTCAGGTTTCGCAGGGTGCTAAACCTCTATGGAATTGCTGAATTAAATAAGGTGGATTCGTCGGGAGACGGATCCTACACGTCGCAAAGGGATTTGTTCATTGATTAAAACCGGAACGGACAGGAGTCCGTTCCCTACTTTGTTATTAGCAGGTAACTTACAGGTAATTTTTACAAGTCAGCAGTTAATTTTTGCTTCATATCTCACATTTTTGCTTCCTATCTCTTTATTCTTGCTTCCTGTCTCTTTATTTATGAGTACTATCAATTGATAGTTTTGACCTTCAACTTGACATTTAGCATAAATAATATAATATGTAGTGAAAATAACCAGAGATTTTCCGTTAACAACTTAATATTTAACAAAAAAAGGGAATACAATGGCTTTAATATCGGAACAATTATGCGGTCAAAGGTATAGAAAAGTACCAGGTTTGTGGAAATTTAAGGATTCGCTTAGTAATTAACCCGCCTTTGTCAGTAGTTATGCTGTCCGTTTGCCAACGGATCGTTTCAGTACCCTCTTTTGCTCAGTTTTCGGATGCTATCTGAAGGACTTCTTCGGAGAAATAAATGCAGCATGAAAATTGTGTAAGGTTGTAATCTTTTTACTTGGAAAATCAAGCCTTAATTTTTCAATTAAAATTGTTTAAATCAGATTTAATAAAATTTTAAAATGAAATAATCTTTGCTATATTCTCATAGTTATTTTTCTACTTTGTTTTCAGTATGTGTCATTCCATCTGTTTGATAAAACAATCAATAAAAAAACTAATATTAAGGAGTCTAATTGAAAAAGCTATATTTCATTTTTACAGTAATTATTCTGTTAAACTTCCCAACCTTAGCGCAACTAAGTAAAACAAGTTGGGCATTTGAGGTTGGTGGTACTTACCCGCGTTTTATCAGTGTTTCCGGAACGGGTTATTCTGCTAATACTAACTTTGGCGGATATATCGCTTTAAGGAGGATGTTTACCGAACACCTCGCATTGCGACTCAGCGGCAGTTACATTTATATGACTTCAAATTATTATGATGATTTTGGTGGATTAAAAACACAAAATCTTAATCACCTCGCTGGCAATCTGGATGTTGTATACAATTTTATGCCCTGTGAAACTGCCACTCCCTTTTTTGCATTTGGATTGGGAATAACAAATTTCACTTCAGATAATTCCTACACCCCAACGATGGATGCTAACTTTTGGGGCTATCAAATGAATTTAGGAATGGGAGTCGAGTGGAAGCTATCGGATGATTTTAGTTTAAATACTGAAGCAGAATATATCACGGCATCAAATAATAAAATAGATGGCAATGATCGTCAGAATGAAAACACAAAAGGACTTCTCGGCGGAAATGGCGATACTTATATGAAACTAAATGCCGGTATAATGTGGTATTTCTTAAAAGGTGAACCTTCAGAACTTTGCGATAAATGCCCGGAAGGCGTCAGAGAAGTAATTAGGGAAGTACCGGTCGTAAGCCAAACCCCTCCAACAGAAATTGTAAAAGTTGTAAAAGATACTATCTATATTAAAGAGCCAACCTTATTTGGAGTACATTTTGAGTTTGATAAATATTCTTTCAGCCCCGAATCGTATCCAATTCTTGAACATGCCGTTAAGGTACTCAAAGAAAACCCGGACATAAGAATTTTGATTACCGGACATACGGATAGTTACGGGACAAATGACTACAATAAAAAACTTTCTGATAAACGTGTAAGTGCTGTTTATGATTACCTAACCTCCAACGGGATAAGTGCTAATCGAATCAGCAAAGAAAGCTATGGTGAGACTAAGCACGTTAGGGAGAATGATACTGCAATAAACAGAGCATTTAACAGAAGAGTTGAGTTCATAATTCTTTCGAAATAAAATTTCCCTTATTTGGATGAGGGTTGTAATCTTACAACCCTCTCTTTTTTTAACTATCCTAATTTCCCCACATCAACATTTGCATTCAAATACTATATAATGATATTTTAGTACAACAATTAAAAGAAATTAGTGATGAGTGTAAAAAAAAATCTTTTTGTGTCAATTTTTTTGTTAGTTTGTTCGAATCCAATATTCGCTCAGACTGCTTTATCAAATCCTTATTGGGGAAATCTAAATATTACTTTTGGAGGATTGATTACATCGCCTTCAACTGACTATCATAATAGCAGTATAGGCACAGGTTTTAATTTGGGCGTTGAATATTTTCTGCCTTTAAATAGTTATCATATCGTTGGTTTAGAATTAGCAGCAAATAAGTTTCAGGTCAAAGGAGAAGATGATAGAAGCAGTATCACGACAAATCAGGGTACGCAGACAATTCCCAATGAATTTGTTACTTCAATATTCAGTACAAGTCTTTCAACTTTTTATTCATACTGGGTTAGTGAACATATTTTTCCATTTGTAGGAATTGGAATGGCGTACAACGTCTTCAGCCCAAGAGATGCGGAAGGAGAAGCATTGCTCAACAATCGAAAAAAGAATTACGACAAAGAGTTTTTTAACCTATTTGGTCTTGCGGGGATTAAAGTTTTTATCAATGATAAATTCTCAACTAACTTTAATGTTAAATTCTTTAATCCGGTAACAGATAATCTAGATGATATTGAAGCTGGTTCAAGCAATGATTATTATACCACGTTCAATTTAGGATTCTCTTACAATATTTTTGGAAACGAGGATTCTGATGGGGATGGAATTTTGAATAAAATTGATTTATGTTCCGAGCAACCTGAAGATATTGATGGATTTCAGGACGAAGATGGCTGCCCGGATTTAGATAATGATGGAGACAACATTCCTGACTTAAAGGATGTTTGCCCAAATAACCCTGAAGATATTGATGGATTTCAAGATGAAGATGGCTGCCCGGATTTAGATAATGATGGAGATAAAATTCCTGATGAAATTGATTTATGTCCAAATGAAGCTGAAGATAAAGACTATTTTCAGGATTCAGATGGTTGCCCAGATGAAGATAATGATAACGATGGGATTTTAGATATTGTTGACAAATGTCCCGATTCTCCCGAAACATTTAATAATTTTGAAGACGAAGATGGGTGTCCTGACTCTGCTCCGGTGACAAATAAAAATGAAGATATCAAGCAAATACTTCTTGAAAGTGATTTAATTTTTGGTAGCGAAAACTCGACGGTACTGCCTGCAGCTTCTGAAGAATTGGACCGCGTAGTAGAAATCTTGAGAAATTACCCTGAAGCTAACTGGCGAATTGAAGGCCATGTAGATAGCAAAGGAAGTGAACAATCAATAAGAATAAAATCAACAAAACAGGCGGAAGCTATTCTGCAATATTTTATCTCAAAGGGAATTGACGGTTCAAAATTTAAAGTATTTGGGATGGGAGATAAATTTCCTATAGCTAATAACACCACCGAATTTGGACGACAGCGTAATAGAAGAATTCTTATTGTTAGAGAGCAGTAATTATAGATTAGTATCAGATACTTGTGCTTAAATCTTTTAGTTATAATAACTTGATAAAACTATTTGACTAAAATTGCACTATATATTAGCTTAAGCGGTCAATATTATCCTATTGAATAAAAATTGCCTGTAAAATTTTCCTGCCATCATCAACAATACCTTTTTTTATATTAAAATCGAAATATTATATCCGGCATAATTAATGAAATCTTTGTCCAAAAAGATTTAAAAAGGAACCGTCAATGAATAAAAGTTTTGGACATGGAATTACAGAAAAAGGAGTCGGAATTTTACCTATTGATTGCAATGATGATTACTCTAAGAATTTTACATCGATCTATAAAAATGATAATAGTAGATCAGTTCCTACAAAATTTGTATTAAGTATTATTTACTTTATATCCCTATGTATATCATTGTTTTTGTTGTTTCGATAAAATAAATTATTACAAAAAAAGCCTGGAAGATAAATCCAGGCTTTTTTTTTACATCAAATAGATATTATATTTTTTTTAGAACTTTGGCAGGAACGCCGGCGACTATAGTCTTAGGCGGAACATTTTTAGTTACAACAGAGCCCGCACCTACTATCGCACCTTCACCTATAGTCAAACCGCACAATACAGTGGACGAGGAACCGATGGAAGCTCCATTTTTAATAAATGTTTCTTCAACTTTCCAATCTGCTTCAGTTTGAAGGGATCCATCTTCATTAGTAGCTCGAGGGTATTTATCGTTGATAAATGTAACATTATGACCAATGAAAACATTATCGCCGATATGTACACCTTCACAAATAAATGTATGGGATGATATTTTACAATTTTTACCTATTGTGGCATTCTTTTGAATTTCAACAAAAGTCCCAATTTTAGAACCATCGTCAATTGAACACCCATAAAGGTTGACGAAATCAAAGATTTTTACATCTTTGCCAAGTTTTACATTATTTATATTTTTCTTTTCCATATTTTTTTCGGTTAATTTTTTAATAGGCTTCAGCGAAAGAATTTATCTCAATCATTTCACCTCTGTTCGCAAGAGATTTTGAACTAGCTTCTAATATTTTTACAATTTTTAAACCATCGTAACCATTTGTTTTAGGCAAACGATTTTCAATGATTGAAGCAATAAATTCTTTTGCTCCCAAATCCAATGCCTCGGTTTGGTTAACTTTTGGAGAGAACATATCCCCTATTCTGTATTGAACTAAAGCTTCGTGAATTCCTTCTGTCGTATTAATCTCAATTCCACTATCATATACTTTAATTTTTTCAAAATTTTCCATATCATCAAAAACTAGCATTTTTTTATCCCCACCAACCATCATTCTTCTAATCTTAACTGGGGATGTCCAATTTACATGGAAATGGGCAAAACATTTTTCTTCAAAATATACGGAAATGTGAGCTACATTTTCCAAACCATTAAAATTTGCGATACCATTTGCACAAACTGCAACGACCTTTTGAGTATCCATTATGTAATCCATTATGGATAAATCGTGAGGAGCAAGGTCCCATATAACATTAACGTCCTTCTGGAATAGTCCAAGATTTATTCTTTCAGATTCAAAATACAGAATATTTCCTAATTCACCCGATTTGACCAGGTCTTTCATTTTTCTAACTGCACCAGTATAAATGAAGGTATGATCCACAAATATATTAAGTTTTTTTCTTTCAGCGATATCCAACAATTCTAATGCTTCTAGTGAACTGGCTGTAAAAGGTTTTTCTACCCAAATGTGTTTGCCAGCTTCAAGACATTTTTTAGCGATATTAAAGTGTGACGCGACTGGTGTAGCTATTACAACAGCATCAACATCACTATTAAGTAAATCTTCACAATTATCAATAACTTTGGTACTTGGAAATTTTTTCTTAATTGTATTTCTACGTTCAGCTCTAACATCACATGCAATCACTTCAGTAACTTCAGATTGAGCTGAAAAATTACGAACTAGATTTGGACCCCAATAACCAAGTCCAATTATTCCGATTTTCATATATTTTTTCCCATTTTCTTAATTGAATAAATTATTTTGCTCCTCTTAGAAAGAGGATTGTTGGAATCGTTTGCAATATAAGTTGTAAGTCAAACCAAGGTGACATATTGTTAATATAATATAAATCAAGTACTACTGAATCCTTAAAGGAAACTGAACTTCTTCCCCAAACTTGCCATACACCTGTACAACCAGGGATCACACTGACTCGTCTTCTTTGCCATTCATCGTAGTTTTCAAATTCATAAGGCAAACATGGCCTTGGTCCAACGAGACTCATATCACCTTTAAGTACATTAAAAAATTGAGGTAACTCATCCAAGGAAGTTTTACGGATTATATTACCAATCCAAGTTATACGACTATCATTAATTACTTTTTTATCAATACTTTCCGGCTTTTTATCTTTCATAAAATCTATCATCATTTTTTTACGTTCTTCATCTTCACCAGGAAGTACATACATGGATCTAAATTTATAAAAATCAAACTCTTTACCAAATAGTCCAATTCTTTTTTGTTTAAAGAATATTGGACCCTTAGAAGTAGTCTTGACTAAAATAGCTATAGTAATCATAAGAGGTGATAATAGAAGGAGTCCAAAAAATGCTCCTAACACATCAAATGATCTTTTCAGTAAGAGTGTCAAATTATTTTGATAATGTGGAGCAACATCTACAATCGGTATGTCAATGTACTTTTCGATATTGAGTTTTTTAGCAACAATATCAAATAACTCTGAAGTTATTCTTACTGAGGTTTGAAGTGTTTTACATTTATCTACAACATTCAAAAATTGCTCATAGCTTTCATTCTCAATTGCGATTAGAATCTCATCAACTTTATAAACTTTAATAATTTTTTCCAGCTCGCTAATTTTACCCAAAACTTTTTTCTCACCAACCACATATGATCCGATAGGTAAATCATCATCAAGGAATCCTGCAATTTCTAAACCCAACGGATTTTCAAACAATAATTTTGCTGCCAGTAATTTGCCAGCTTTTCCATCACCCACAATCAAAACATTTCTTCTTAAACTATTTGATTTCAAATATGTAAATAACGTTCTAAATATTTCTACTCTAACAACATAAATTAATGGACCGCCGATGAAGAGAAAAACAATCAGGATAAGACGGGAATCTATCAGCTTATTATTTTCGATAAATAAGGACACAATTACAATTTGCAGTGCACCGTAGTAAAGAGCTTTTAAAATATTCACAGTTTGAGCAGCGCGGCTTAAAATGATATTGATCCTGTATAACCCGTTATATTTGAAGATCACGAGGAAAGCAAGTGAAAGAAGAAACAGAACTAAAATGAGGGACCTGATGGAATAGAAAAACTCCAGAAAAGAAAGATTTGTTTCCGTCCTAAGGTAGTAAACCGTCATTAAAAATGATGTGAAAATCACTATGAAATCAATGACTCCAAAAAAAGACTTATAACCAGGTAATTTTTTCACTTTGACTTATAATTTTATTGTTCAAAATTTTTCAATTGGTATAAGTCTGACTAAAACTGTGCCGAAATCATTCACTCGTTTTCTTTCACTTTATGCAAGATTTTTAAGGAAAATGAATAAGTACTTGTTCCAAAGTGAGAGATAAATCTTTTCCATTATTAACTTAAGACGCAAAGTTCAAGCCCCCATTTTTGTTTCATAATAAAATTAAACGGTATCCTATTTTTTAAAATATTCTCTTATTTTATCGCACACATAGTCAATCTGCTGATCTGATAGTTCTGCAAACATAGGTAAAGATATTCCTGTTTCTGCTAAATTTTCAGTTACTGGAAATGCACCTTTTTTATAACCAAGATGTTCGAAACACTTTTGCTGATGCAAAGGAACCGGGTAGTGGAGACCAGTTGCAATGCCATTATCTTTTAAATAATTCTGTAATTCATCTCTATTAGAACTCGAATTTATTCCTGTGTTGACTCTTGTAACAAACAAGTGGTAAACATGCTTAACATTCAACATCTCTGTTGGTAGAATCAATTGCTCGATAGATGAAAGTCTTTCTCTATATTTTGCAGCGACTTTTCTTCGGCCTTCAGTCCAGGAATCGAGATGTTTTAACTTTACTCCTAAAACCGCTCCTTGAATGCCTTCCATTCTATAATTATGTCCATAAGTTTCATGGTAATACTTTTGCGACTGTCCGTGTTCTCTATATAGTTTAACTTTACGAAATACTTCATCATTATTAGTAACAACAGCACCGCCTTCGCCAAAAGCTCCCAAATTTTTCCCTGGATAAAAGCTAAAAGAAGTAGCGTAAGTCGTGCTTCCAATTCTTTTCCCATTGTATTCAGCAAAATGAGCCTGTGCAGCGTCTTCAACAAGCAGAAGATTATATTTATCCGCTATCTGTTTTAAATTATCTATATCTGCTGGCTGGCCATATAGGTGTACTGCGACGATTGCTTTTGTTCGTGGTGTAATTGCGGCAATAATTTTTTCCGGATCAATGTTATAACTTAAGGGATGACAATCTACAAAGACGGGTGTAGCGCCGCATAAAGTAGCACCCCACGCTGTAGCAATAAAGGTATTTGCGGGAATTATCACTTCATCACCAGTTTTTATACCTGCTGCCCAAAGAACTAAATGATTAGCGTCAGTGCCTGACGATGTGCCAAGACAATATTTTACATTATGCTCTTTGGCAAATTCTTGTTCAAAGTTATGAACTGCATCGCCTAAAATAAAGGCGGTATTATCAAGAACATTTTGAATTGCATCATCAATTTCTTTTTTAATAGATTTATATTGAACTTTTAGATCGAGAAATGGTACTTGCATTTTGGCTCCAATTGGATTTGAGTTTAAGTAAAAATTATTTTAACATTATGGACAAAAGAATTATTCAACCATAATTTGAAGTGAATTTTTTAGCAATTTCTGTGCCTCACTGAATAGTGCCTACCTTGAATTCTATTGGTAATGAAAATATAATTACCATAATAATAATGAATGAGTCACTAAATAATAAAAATCCTGTCTCAAAAATATATTTTTCTCCTATTATTTCCTTGAAGAAATGTCTAAACATAAATTTTTACTAAAATGCTATTGTTCGATGATCCATTTAAATACTTTTTCTCGTTTTGGCAAAAAGAAAATTGATTTATTAAATTAAAATTGTAAATTTGACTGTGTTAAAGAGGAAACTTTGAAAAACTATTGGTACAGGTTTTGAATATTCACGAACTTACTAACCCTTAGATGGAAATATATTATTATTAGCTTTTCTTCTATTGATATAAATTGGTAAAGAATTATAACTTAAATAAACTTAATAAACAGATGAAAACATTCATAATTTTTGTCGTTACCCTATTAGCTGTTCGATATTCTTCCTCCTTCGCACAAAATCTTAATCCCGGAGATGGAATCAGACTTACACTCTTCAACGTTACTGATCAAATATCGGGTGATTATTTTATTCAGTTAGACCGAACGTTGCAACTCCCTTACATAGGTACAATTTACACGAATGATAAAAATTACCTACTGATTAAAAATGAAATCATTCAGAAGTATGATTCCCTCTATCGCAACCCCGAGTTATCAATTCAACCATTATTTAAGATTAATATTATTGGAGAAGTAAAACAACCCGGCTTTTATTTTGTGACTGATGTGGAGAAGTTATCCGGCATTTTTGCGCTTGCAGGGGGCGTTACGGGTGATGCGGATATCGATAATGTATTTATCATCCGGGATAGCGCCGAGATTGAATTAAATGCACGAGACATGATAGAATCCGGGAACACATTAGGTGATGTAGGATTAATCTCTGGCGATAGAATTTACGTTCCAAGAACGTGGTGGGCTGATGCAAAAGGTGTAACAATTATCGCAGGTGCCTTAACTGTACTTGTATCGGTGGCAGCACTATTACTTAAGTAAATTGAATTAACAAAGAATTTTAAGGTTAATATGTCAAAAGAAAAAAATCCTCAATTAAGATCGACGAGACCTAAGCGAAAAGAAAAGTCCTTAGTTGATTTATTTCAGATTTTAAATAAACATAAATGGTACTTAATAATTTCTGTTGTACTTGCTCTGATCATCGCAATATTATACAATTTTGTCTCGACACCAATCTATGAAGCAACTGTTCTGTTAAAAAAAGAAAACGCGCCCGAAGCAAGCATGAAACCTGATATTCAGGATATCCTTAATATTCAGAACCAGGATATTATAGAAACCGAAATGGAATTGGTGCAAACTTGGACAGTTTTAAGAAAAGTTGCTGATTCACTAAATTTATTTTTAACCATTGATAAGATTGTAAAACCTAGTGGTGAATCCATCGAGATAGCGAAGAATGCTATCGAATATGAGAGCCCCGAATTTTACCTTAACTCACCAAACCTTGGTTCTCTTCCCGAGTTTGGCAGAATAAAAATTGAGCAGCTTGACATTACTGCCAAATTTTATGTGAAAGTCAACAGTCAAACTAATTTTTCACTTTACAGTGCTGAAAATGATAGACTATTAGAAACTACTAGCGATTCCTTAACCGGAAACTTCACTATTGATATAGCTAAAATTCCTTTAAAATGGTCAAATGCTGAACCCGGTTCCAAAGTGTATTTTACTTTAGACAATTACTATTCGGTCATTGAGGGTTTAAAAAAATCCTTGTCAGTCCAAAGGAGATTAAAAACCGACGTTTTCGAAGTTTCAATAAAAAATTCATCCCCCTTTGCTGCAGCTAAAATTTCGAATGTATTAACTGATAAATTTAGAGAGTCGAGAATTGATCAGCAGAAAGAAACAATTCGTTATTCATTTAATTTTGTCGATCAGCAGCTTGAGCAAATGCAGGAGAAATTAAAATCAGCCGAAGCAAATCTCACAAGTTTCAAATCATCAGGTCAAATAATGACCATTGATAAAAGTTCTGAAGAATTAGTGAATTTTCTTAGCTCATTAGAAGCGGAAAAGATGAAAACAGAATTGGAACTTGGACAGTACAAAAACAAGATGGCAGATATGCAGAAGGAACTCGGAAATAAAGGATATTTTGACCAAAGTTTTCTTGCACCGGAAGGAAATGAACCCACCAACTCCCCTTTTTCTTCAGCAATGAAACAATTGTCAGATCTCGAACTTCAGCGCCTTGAATTGCTTCAAAAAAGAACAGAGAGCCATCCTGATGTTATTAAACTTGATGAACAAATAAATCTCGTAAAGAATAAGTTGGGTTCGTTTAATGAGAACACTCTAACTTCTTACGGAATTATTTCAAACGCATTGGAGCAAAAACTTTTACAGATTACAAACTTAATGTCCAAGTATGAAGTTAAGATGGAAACACTTCCAGCACAGGAAAACCGCTTAGTAAGTTTAATGCGTCAAAAAAATGTTTACGAGAAAATTTTCACCCTCCTTTTAGATAAACGTGAGGAGATGAGAATGGCAGAACTTTCCAAACTTCAAGACATTGTAATTGTTGATCCTGCACATACTCCATTGGATCCTATCTCCCCTAAAAAACTCCTTAATCTTATACTTGCGCTTATTGCCGGAGCTTTTATTGGGGTTATGTCTATCTTTATTCTTGAATTTAAAAATACCAAACTTATTAATCTTGATGAATTAGAGGAAGATTTTAAGATTCCGATTCTAGCAATAGTACCTGCATACACTACGGAAATTAAAAGCAAAATTGAAAATGCTCAGGATGGCAAATCAAGATTAGTAACATTAATGGAAAATGCTGATGGTTTTACAGAGTCATTTCGTTTGCTCAAAACAAAAATCCTTTTCCAGATGGAAGGAAAAGAAAAAATATTCCTCGTGACCAGTTGTGAAGAAAATACTGGAAAGACGAGTGTCGTTTCCAATTTGGCTGTTTCCATAGCACAAGAAAACAAGCGCGTACTTGTGATTGATTGTGATTTAAGAAAGGCAGAACTCTCTTCGAAATTTGACATCTCCGAGAAATCACCCGGCTTGATCGAATATTTAATGAACGATGTTCCTCCAAAAATTTACAATAAAATATTAAAAAGAATTGACATACTTCCGGCTGGCGGTACTACAGAGGACTCCGGTAATATTCTTAACTCAGAAAAGATGAAATTACTTTTTGAAACGATTAATTCTTCCGCTTATGATTTTATTATTATTGACACCCCTCCTGTTACTCGTGTTGTTGATACATTGATACTTGGACGATTTGTAAAAGATGCTATTCTCGTTGTTCGCCCGGGCTTCTCATTTAAAGAGAGCGTCTATGGCGGTATTCAAGACATGATGCAGGCAAGCATTAAGATACGAGGGATAGTTGTTAACTCAGCAGACGTCGAAAAATCTTCATACAGATATCGTTATGGGTATGGGTATGGATATGGACATAAGAAATATGGTGAGACTTCGAAGCAAACAATTCAAACCGGTGAAGTTGTTGAATCTAAAGCCTGATTTCATTTTACAAGTTCAACGGGATATAATTTTTTTACTTCAAAATTAATGCTTACAAATCCTCAAAACTCCATTAATGGATGGGAGAAAAATGTTCTTTCAATTCCCAATTATTCATTTTTCAACACAAAAGAATGGTTAGAATTAATTACAGAATCTTATAATTATAAAAATATTTCAATTATAACGAATTCGCCCGATTCATCATTTGAGTATTTCCCTTTAGTTGAGATAAATAGTTTTATTACCGGCAGGAGAGCAGTCTGCCTTCCGTTTAGTGATTATTGTGAGCCTCTCATTGCTGATCAAACTGCTTTTGACAATTGCTTCAATAAACTTTTACAGCAAGGTGAAAAAGCGAAATGGAAATATCTTGAAATTAAAGGAGGGGCAGAATTCCTGTATCAGAACCAACCTGCCGCAATAGATTATGGACATCTCCTCTATCTCAATTCTGATGAACAAAAGTTGTTCAGTTCATTTAGCAGCAATACAAAAAGGAATATTAAAAAATCTCTTTCTGAAGGACTTAAGGTTGAAATTTCAAGTACTCAGAAAGCGTTGAACGATTATTATCATTTGAACCTAATAACTCGAAAGCGCCATGGACTACCTCCCCAGCCGTATAAATTTTTTCAAAATTTATTTGACAAAATCATAAAAACCGGTAGGGGTAATATTTGCCTCGTATCTCATGATAAACAAATTATTGCAGGTGCAATCTATCTTCATTTTGGTAAAAAGGTGTTGTATAAATATGGTGCATCCGATCTTTCATTTCAAAATTTAAGAGCAAATAATTTAGTGATGTGGGAAGCGATTCGTCACTATGCTGCTCTCGGGTATGAAGAATTTTACTTTGGCAAAACAGAACCGGAAAATGACGGCCTAAGAAGATTCAAGAATGGATGGAATACTATAGAATATGAAATTAAAACTTACCGTTACGATTTTAGGAAAAAAAATTTTGTAAAATTGATTACCAAAACTCATGGAGAGCATAATAAATATTTCGCCGCACTTCCAATTCCGGTGTTGAAAGTGATTGGTAAAATAGCTTATAGGCATATCGGTTAAGTGTTAAAGTATTTTCTTTGGGAAACTATTACATGGAAAAATTATCACCTTGAAACACAGAGCTGTACCTAATGATTAAATTTGACTTAAATATCGAATAATTTAACAGATTTTTCTTGGAACATTATTTGTACTATTTCAGGAAAAACATTCACTTGTTTGGTGGGTGAGAAAATTTTAGAAATTCTAATCTGAGGAATAAATGAAAATCCTAATTGCAAGTTCGATTCATAAAAATGCTGTTGACAAACTTCAAAAAGAGCACGATGTAGTCTGTGCTTTTAATGCTTCTGAAGAAAACCTGATTTCAGCTGTAGCTGACCGTGATATTTTAATATTTCGAAGCGGAGTCAAAATTTCTACTGAAGTATTAAAAAGTGCACCGAATCTTAAAATGCTCATTCGTGCCGGATCGGGTCTTGACAATCTTGATCTTGATTATGTTCGACAAAGAGAGATTAAACTTGTTCGTATTCCCCAACCGGGCGCCAAAGCTGTCGCTGAATTAAGTTTTGCATTTATGCTTGCCCTTTCAAGAGAGTTATTAAAAGCAGATTCATTATGGAGGCAAGGTCATTGGGTGAAATCTGAAATGAAAGGTTTCCTGCTGACTGGCAAAGTTTTAGGTGTAATTGGCTGTGGTAATATCGGTTCGCGAGTTGGAGCAATGGGGGCGGCATGGGGAATGAATGTTTTAGGCTGCGTCCGTCATTCCAATTTAACTAATGAGTTCATTTCAGGAATGAAAGCTAAAGGTATTAAGATTACCTCCTTTGATGAAGTTGTGGCTAATGCTGATTATCTGAGCATTCATGTGCCGCTTGATGATTCAACAAGAAATCTAATAAATGAAAATGTTCTGAATAGAATGAAACCGGGCTCATACTTGATGAACCTTGCCAGGGGTGGTGTAGTTGATGAACAAGCATTGTACCGTGCTTTAACCGAAGGCGGTAAACTGAAAGGGGCTGCCACTGATGTTCACGTCGCTGAAGGTGAAGGTAAAATTTCTCCTTTAGCCGGATTGCAAAATGTTATTCTTACTCCTCACATCGGGGCTCAGACTATTGATTCGCAAAAGGAGATCGGCGAAATAATTTTATCAACTGTCGAGGAATTTGAAAAGGAGAAAATCAAAATTTTACAGGAATCTGCTGTAAATTAATTTTTGTTAATAAAAGTATATTGACCTTAAATCAGAGAGAGGAATATGAAAAAGACAACTCAATTTAGACAAATGCTTCTTTCGTGTAATACTGAATTTATTATGGAAGCACATAGTGGATTAAGCGCAAAAATAGTACAAGAAGCGGGCTTCAAAGGAATTTGGGCAAGTGGTTTATCAATGTCAGCAGCAATGGGCGTTAGAGACAATAATGAAGCAAGCTGGACACAAGTACTTGAAGTATTGGAATACATGAGTGACGCAACTGAAATCCCCATCCTTGTTGATGCTGATACCGGCTACGGAAATTTCAATAACGTTCGCCGCTTAGTAAAAAAACTTGAACAGCGCAGTGTTGCTGCAATGTGTATCGAAGATAAACTTTTTCCAAAAACTAATTCTTTTATAAATGGCGAACAGCAGGAACTGGCAAATATTGAAGAATTTTGCGGTAAGATAAAAGCTGCAAAAGATACACAGACAGATGAAGATTTTTCTGTAGTTGCACGCGTTGAAGCTTTAATCGCAGGGCTTGGACTTGATGAAGCACTAAGGCGTGCAGAAGCTTATTATAAAGCAGGCGCTGATGCAATTTTGATCCATAGTAAAATTGCTAAGCCCGATCAGATTTTGGATTTTATGAATGCCTGGCAGAACCAGGGACCAATTGTAATTGTCCCAACAATGTATTACAAAACGCCGACTAAATTGCTGGAAGACGCTGGAATAAGTCTTATTATTTGGGCTAATCATCTTTTAAGATCATCCATCAAAGCAATGCAGAATACAGCTCATCAGATTTATAACGAAAGATCATTGATTTCCGTTGAACCTGAAATAGTATCGGTGAAAGAAATTTTCAGACTGCAAAACGCTGATGAGTTGAAAGAAGCTGAAAAAAAATATCTGCCGATGATTGGCGAATCGGTTTAGCATTTTTCTATTGTAGTGAAATAATATATAAACCGAATTTGTCCGAATGCAATCTGTAAATGAAAATTCCTACCACTTCAATCTGCATGGAATTGTTGGCTTAAAATTAGTAAACCCATCTGCAGCGGATCTAAAGAAATTTAATAATTCGTTCTCTGAGTTTGCGGTTCACGATGAAATCGCTTCAGACATTGTTATTAAGTTCGTAGGTAAAATTGAAACAACCAATCTTAACTATATTGGCCTGAACGATGCGGCATTCGACAATGATGGTTACTACATCCTTTCAACGGGTAGAAATAAATTTAAAGCAAAAGTTCCATTCGATCAAATTGATAATCAATTAGAAATACTCTGTGAAAACGGCTCATCAGAAATTCCCTATCTGCATTATTTCATCAACTTATTTTTCCTCAAAAAGAATTATATCCCTCTTCACGCTTCAGCCTTTAGATTTAATAATCAAACGGCGCTTGTTATGGGATGGTCTAAAGGCGGGAAGACTGAATCGCTTCTGTCGTTTGCAAAAAAAGGAGCTGAATATGTTGGTGATGAAACCGTTATTATTTCTAATGATGGGGAGACAGTTTTTGGTATCCCGGTTCCCGTTTGTGTTTGGGAATGGCAGTTCAAACAAATTCCGGAGTTAATGCCAAATCTGCCTTTACAAAAAAAAGTGATTTTTAGTTTGATTCACTTAGTTGATTGGTTTTATAAATTCCTCAAAAAAACTTTTCTCAAAAAGTCATTTATCACAAAAATTTTTTCGGAAGCTCTTCCTGCATTCAAAAGACAACTAAATATTAAATTAGATCCGCGCAAAATATTTAAATCGAATATTGTAAAGGGTAAAATTCCACTTAACAAAATTATTTTGATTATGAGCCATAATAGCTCAGAAATTATTATTACTAAATGTGAAATTGATGAAGTTATCAATCGAATGATCAGCTCGCAAGAGTACGAGTTTAATTCATTTATGGGTTATTACGCAAAATTTAAATTTGCTTTCCCCGATAGGAAAAGTCATTTGTTAGAAAGTCTGAACCAAATTCAATTCAAATTATTAAACGAAGTATTTAAAGGTAAAAGTGCTTTTAAAGTTACTCACCCCTACCCTGTTTCTTTTGATAAATTATTTGATGTAATGAAATCAATTTTCGAAAAAGATAACTCTAGTCTAGAAACAAAATCAGATTTATTACAGAGGGAATCAAATATTAAATCATGAAAACAATTGCATTGATAGGCGCTGACGGTTCCGGCAAAACAACCATAGCAAACAAGATAATGAATGAGCCTCCGGTTCCATTAAAATATCTTTATATGGGTTTAAATATTGAATCAAGCAATTATGCGCTGCCAACCTCACGGCTTGCGTATAAATTCAAATTGTGGGAATATAAAAGAAAGCACAAGCACTTAAAAAATGTTCAACTAAAAAACTTATCACTTCATCAAATAGACGATAACCGTCGAGGTGATCCACGCGGTAAAATTGGAGCTGCTGCGCGATTAATAAAAAGAGTTTCGGAGGAACTTTATAGATTATTTATTTCGTGGACATTTCAAATCCGGGGTTACAATGTGCTATTCGATCGTCATTTTATTTTTGACGCAGCAACAAGTGCAACGGGCGAAGAATTAAAAAAGCAGCGATTCACAAATAAAATTCATAGATGGTTTCTTAACAAGGTTTATTCGAAGCCTGATCTTGTAATATTCCTTCATGCACCGGCAGAGGTTCTTTATGAAAGAAAACATGAAGTTGATGTAGAATACCTGCAGACAAGAACGGAGACCTTTTTGAAAGTTGGAAAGAATTTAAAGAATTTCGTAGTAGTAGATTCAACCCAACCTATCGATAGCGTATTCGAACAAGTGAAAAAAACAATTATTGAATTTGTTAATAATGGGAAATCAATTTAAAATTAAATAGAAACTTAAACCGGCAGCAATGGAAAAAATAAAAAGTAAAAATGGAAAACCTTACGCAGTACTTATCGATATGGACTATCTAACAGGATTGCAGTCCTCAAGATTATTAGCAGAACGCGGTGTACCTATTCTTGGTTTGGCAAATAATCCATCTCACTATTGTGCAAGCACCAACACTTGCGAAAAGGTTTTCAAAGTTGACACAAAAAGTCAGGAGCTAATTGATTTGCTTATGGAAATGGGGCCAAAGTTTGAATTAAAACCTGTTCTCTATCCATGTCAGGACAACAGTGTGTTGTTAGTCTCGCGTAATCGTCTGCAGCTTTCAAAATTCTACCACATCTCCCTACCCTCTGAAGAAACAGTAGAACTGTTGATGGATAAATATAAATTTTATGACTTTGCTGTAAGAGAAAATCTTCCAGTTGCAAAATTTTACTTGTTAAAATCAAAGGAAGATGCTATCACTGTTGCAAAGCACTTAACCTTTCCGGCTATAATCAAACCGCCGATGAAAAGTGCTAAGTGGGAACAGTACTCCAAACTTCATAAAGTTTATAAGGTCTTTAGCGAAGAAGAATATCTTAAAACTTACGAAATGTGTTCGCAGTGGGCAGATACTTTAATGGTGCAGGAATGGATAGTTGGAACCGATTCCGATTTGTATTCGAGCAATTGTTATTATAATTCTAAATCTGAACCATTAGCAACTTTTACTGCAAAAAAACTGAGGCAGTGGCCTCCTGAGACTGGTAACACAGCTCTTGGCATTGATTGTATTGACGATGAAGTCGTAAGAATCTCGCACGAACTTTTTAAAAAAGTTAACTACGTTGGCTTGGTTTACCTCGAATTAAAAAAAGATATCCGGACAGGAAAATATTATATCATTGAACCAAACATCGGCAGACCTACAGGCAGATCAGCGCTGTCTGAAGCTTGCGGTGTTGATTTACTTTACACTATGTACTGCGATTGTCTCGGACTGCCACTCCCCTCTTCCCGATTTCAGACTTACAAAGGCATCAAGTGGATACATATTCGTACTGACTTGCAATCAGCGATAAATTATTGGAAGAAGGATCAATTGACAATCGGAGAATATTTTAAATCAGTGAGTGGTCCAAAGTACTTTGCAGTATTTTCATTGAAAGACCCAAAACCTTTTCTTGGTGAAATGAAATTGATATTAGCGTTCATATTCAAGTCACTATTTAGCGGGAAAAAACTTGAGCAAACTTAATATCAGATTAACAACTGCAAAAAAGATTTAAAATATTTTTTAATCTTTTTCCGAAATGAGATTTTTTCAAAATATTAATACATAAATATTAGGATTTTTTGTAAAAATAAATCATCAATTATTTGCAGATGAACTATTTTATTTCTAATATTGAATAAGACATTTCGAAGTGAGTAAGAAAAATATTTATTGACTATGATAAATTCACAAGGCGTTCAAAATAAGCTTCTAATAATTTTAAGCTTGGTATTTTTGGGCGTAATTGCTCACGCACAAAGTTTTAAAACGATTACTTCTTTAGGGACTATATCCTCCACTGCCAATACCGCTGATAAACCACAATCTAAAGTTTGGTTTCATGGCGGGTATTGGTGGACCGTGATTCCTGTCAGTGGGGGAACTTATATTTACAGACTGGAAGGCACGACATGGATACAAAAAAATCAAATTTCAGCTTCTAGTTCATTTAAAGCTGACATTAAGTCCCAAGGCGACACGGTTAATATTCTCCTCGTCTCACCAAATATTCCAAGCTCTCAAACTGCAAAGTTTATAAGATATGTGTTTAATTCAGGATCTTCAACATATTCATCACTAAGTTCCACGAACGTAACACTCGACTCCTATAGCGAAAGTGCAACAATAGATGTTGATAGCAATTTGCGATTCTGGTTAGCCTCCGATGGTGGGGGATCTGCAGCTGCTTCGGGCTTAAAAAAAATAAATGTACGTTGGAGTGATTATCCATATTCAACTTGGAGCGATTCTATTACAATCGCGACCGGAGTTTCTTATGATGATATTTGTGCAATCACTGCTTACGACCCGGACGGACCGAGTAAGATTGGAATAATGTACTCAGATCAGGCATCATCCAGTTTCAGATTTGCTTATCATATAGACGGGGATAATGTAAATACTTGGACAAAAGAAACAATTGTGTCTGATCCTACCCCTGGCACAGGAGTAGGAGATGATCATATTAATTTAAAAGTTGGCTCCGATGGAACTATTTACGCAGCAGTAAAAACCGGTTATGATGCAACAGACTATCCCCAGATAGGATTATTAGTAAAAAGTCATTCCGGTTCTTGGAGTTCGATTTACACAGTCACCGAACATGATGACCTTGATCCCGGGACAAGACCTATCGTATTATTAAATGAAGCCAGTGGTACAGTTACAGTAATATATTCAGCTGCAGATGGACAATATGACGATCTTCTTTATAAAGAATCGCCTATCAGTTCAATTAGTTTTCCAACCCGTGCTCAATATCTCGTTTATGCAACTGAAGACTACCGCGATGTCTCGAGTTCAAAAGAAAATTATTCCGATAGTACAGTTATTGTTTATTCAACCTCTTCATCAATTTGGGAGGGTGTGATCGCAAAAAGAACTGATGTTTCTACAACGAATGGTGCAGGTTACTCATTAGCCTTCGACGGAATAGATGATGTGCTAAGAGTAGAAAGTAATTCCACAATTAATTTAACAGGCTCACTGACAATTGAAGCATGGATTAACCCATCTTCTTTACAGAGTCGTTCTATTTTAAATAAAACATCTGGCTCTTCAAATGGATACGAGCTGGCAATCACTTCCGCTGGCAAAGTAACTTTTAGAATTGATAACACTACATTGACATCGTCTCAAACATATTCTGCAAATACTTGGACTCATATAGCCGCTACCTTTAATTCATCCGGTGGCAGCATGAAGATTTACATTAATGGTGTGCTTGATCCAAATTCTACGACTAGTTCTATAAGCAGTAATTCGGCAAGACTACTCATTAGTGCAACAACAAGTAATTACTTCAATGGGCAATTGGATGAAATACGTTTATGGAATACCGTAAGATCAGAGACACAAATTCAGGCGAATATGTGCCAAAAGTTAACCGGAAGTGAAACTAACTTAATTGGCTACTGGAATTTTGACACACCCGAAGGTTTAAACGTTCCTGATAAAACTTCCAATAATAATTACGCTACAATGCACGACATGGCTAATTATGTTTATGACTGGTCCGGTGCAGCAATCGGAGACGAGAGTGCTTCTGATTATGATCCAACTGGTGGATTCACACAAAATTTAAGTCATTCTGATGGTGACGATATTACTGCGACAACCACTGGGGGAACAATTACGGGATTACAATTATATCGCGTGGATTCAACTCCACTCAGGACGGGGGCAACCAATACAGCAGACACTCTTACTACAATCAGCCCTTATCGCTTTTGGGGTGTAAAAGTAATTGGCAGCAGTAGTCCAACTTATACACTCACTTATAATTACGACGGACATCCTGGAATTTTTTCAGAAAGTGGATTAAATTTATTGTTTAGAGATAACTTAGCTGATGATACTTGGTCGGAGTTGTATGCGACTCTTAACACATCTACCAATACATTGACTAAAACCGGTTTGACGGGAACTGAGTTTGCTCTTGCCAGTAGTGTCGATCCCCTTCCCGTCGAACTTTCATCCTTCAGTGCTCAAATAATTAATAAAAATGTTATCCTTAATTGGGAAACAGCTACAGAAGTCAGGAATTATGGTTTTGATGTCGAGAAATCTTTTGATGGAAAAGTCTTTATTAAACTTGGCTTTGTGCAAGGCAACGGAAACAGCAATTCAAATAAGTATTATTCGTTTGAAGACAATTCTCCTGAAACTGGAATTAATTATTACAGGCTGAAACAGATTGATACAGATGGCTCATTCGAATATTCCAAAATCATTTCTATAAATTTAAATGTCCCGACAGAGTTCACACTTTCGCAAAATTATCCCAATCCGTTTAACCCAACCACTACCATTGATTTTACGCTTCCATCGGACACTTTCGTCTCGTTAAAAGTATATGATCTTTTAGGAAACGAAACCACCTCGCTGATTAGTGAACCGAAGGAGGCAGGCAGTTATTCTCTTCAGTTTGATGGTACGAATCTTGCCAGTGGTAATTACATTTATGTAATAAACGCTGGCGGCAAGATCATTACTAAAAAGATGACTTTGTTAAAATAGTCGCCTCCCGGTAAATAATTCACATTTTGGAATTGTTTGCAGACAATGAAGCATGTTTTAATTGACGATAACTATGTAAAGTTATTTAGGAACTTTTGTGATTTTTTGTTTACAATTTTAGAGGGTAATATTATTACCGAACTACAAGTAAATTTTTCTTATTGAGTTTAATGAACAATATTATTTTTATTGAAGATCAAAATTTCGAGTTAGTAAGTAAATGGGATAAATTTGTAGCCTCACATCCAGGAGGACAAATTTATTTCACAACAGACTGGTTAAAAATCATCCAGCAGGAATCTGGTGAAAAGTTAATACGATTAGCCTGTGTTGATGATGATGAAAATATTCTCGGTGTTTTACCGTTAATGACAACGAAAGGATTTCCATTTGGTATGGGGGGAGTTGCCGGTTCAGCAAGATTGTCGTCCTTGCCGCGAACTCCAATAGGGGGTCCATTATCCTTCTCCTCTGAAGTTGATGCTTTACTAATTGATGAAGCTATACTTTTACTGCAAAAATTTCCGCGTAAAATCCTGCAGTTAAAATCAATGTCGGATAAATTAAATAACTCTAAAAATGATTTGGTTTGTGTGCCTTGGAGAGAATCTTACTTGCTGGATATTCCTGTAGATAGTCTTAAAGAGATACGTTACGGCGATTCAAAAAATCATACTAAAATAAAAACAGGAATCAACAAATCATTAAATTCTGGAGTTAAGTTTGGAGTCTCCACTGACATAAGTGATTTAAAAGAATGGTATAAACTATTTCTTGATACGATGCAGCAGCATTTTACTCCTGCAAGATCACTAATGTTTTTTCAAAATTTGTGGGTCAATTTTTATGATCGCGGTATGATGAAATTATATACCGCCAGCTACGAAAACAAAATGATTGCAGGATCAATTTTATTTTATTTCGGTAAGAATGTTACATACGCCTTTAATGGAAGCGATAAGGAATTCTTAAATCTTCGACCTAATGATTTAATTCATTGGCATGCAATTATTGAAGCCCAACAGAATGGATTTAGTAGTTATGACTTTGGTGAGGTTTCTAAAAATGACGCAGGTTTAGCCGCATATAAAAAAAAGTGGGGAACAAAAATTGTACAGATTTACCATTACTATTTCCCGGAGCAGATTTCACTCTATGGTAATGAAATTGACATAGAAAGCGCCGAAGGTTTGAAGCAAAAGATAATAAAAAGACTACCTTCAAATATATTTGCTCATCTTGGGGAATGGACCTATAAATATCTTTAATTTATGGATGAGCATGATCAATAAAATTTTCTACATAATTAAGCCAATCATTCCTCGGAAAATTCAAATTTATTTGAGACGTTTTTTAATTAACATTAAACTTAAAAAATATAGCAGTGTTTGGCCCATCCTTGAATCAGCAGAGAAGAAACCAGAAGGATTTCCAGATTGGAAGGACAATAAAAAGTTTGTATTCGTTTTAACCCACGACGTTGAGCTTCAAGGCGGACATGATAAATGCATCGAATTGATGAAACTTGAAATGCATCTTGGCTTCAGATCTTCGTTTAATTTTGTGCCTGAACGATATACTGTTTCTCCTGATCTGAGAAATACACTAGTAAAAAATGGGTTTGAAGTTGGAGTGCATGGATTAAATCACGACGGGAAACTTTTTAGCTCAAAAGAAGTTTTTTCTGCCAGAGCAAAAAAAATTAATGAATACTTGAAGCAATGGAATGCAGTTGGTTTTCGTGCGCCAGCAATGCATCATAATCTTGAGTGGCAGCATGAATTAAATGTAAAGTATGACCTTTCAACATTTGATACAGATCCATTCGAGCCGCAGTCTGACGGCGTTGGAACTATCTTTCCATTCTTTGTTAAAAATGGAAATTCAATCGGTGGTTATTGGGAATTTCCTTACACACTCGTTCAAGATTTTACGCTTTTAATATTAATGAACGAATCAAATGAAATTTGGAAAAAGAAACTTGATTGGATTGTTGAAAAAGGCGGAATGGCATTACTGAATGTTCATCCTGATTATATTAATTTTTCAAATAGTCCAAATCAAATAGAAGAATTTTCTTTCACACATTACAAGGCATTCCTTATGTATGTTAAAACCAAGTACAAACATGAATATTGGAATCCATTGCCATGTGAATTGGCTGAATATCTAAGTCAGAATTACTTATAGTGTCTTGAGTAATTGAGTTGCGCTATGCTGATGGTTATTTAATAATCAATTAGCAAAGAACAATTATGTATAAAATTATTGAAGCTTCCTCGGATGAAAATGAAAGAATAACAAATTATCTTTCAATAAATAACGAAGCATCTTTTTACCATTTACCTAAATGGGTAGATATTCTTTCGAAAGAGTCTGGTCAAAAAGCAATTAAACTATTATGCTTAGATGAGCATGATAATATTGTTGGATATATTCCTCTTTTATACACGAAAGGATTACCTTTTGGATTAGGAGGTATTTTAGCTTCGCAGAGATTAGCTTCTCTGCCCAGATCTCCGATTGCCGGGCCAATAGCAGATGATGCTGAAGTTTTAAAACTATTGATTGATTCAGCGATAGAAATTGCTAAATCTAAACCAAAAATAATTTTACAACTAAAATATGAATGCGGAAACCTTGATCAGATTGAAGACAAGTTAATTCGAGTACCTTGGCGTAAGTCTTATTACAAAGAATTGCCTCCCAAAGGGATTAAAATAGAATTCGCCAACCAAAAGGCAGAAAAAGAAATTCATAGATCATTCAATAAAGCAAAAGAATATAATATTAAAATTCGTGAAGCTTCGAACATTGACGACCTTCGTAATTGGTATAAGCTTTACCTAAAAACTATGAGATATCACACAACCCCATCGAGGCGATTTAGTTTTTTCAAGGACCTATGGAGTGAATTTCACGGCAGCGGTTTAATGAGTATTTCATTGGTTGAGATGCAGGAGCATTCTCGAATACACCTTATAAATGGAGCTATTTCATTTAGGTACAAGGATAGAATTTACGGAGCGTTTAAAGGCAGTGATCGAAAATATTTTAAATATCGTGTCAATGATTTGCTTCATTGGTATGAATTGAACAAAGCACAGGAAGAAGGATTCAGAATTTTTGATATGGGCGAGGTACAGGGCGAACATGACGGACTCGATCATTATAAAAAGAAATGGGGTATGAATGAAAGCGAAATTTTTCATTACTATCTTAAGGCTGACTATCAAATTAAGGAAAAATTAGATCCGGGAAATAATTCCTCATTCATTGCAAAACTCTGGCGTTATGTACCACTGCCATTAATAGAGTTATCCGGATCAATCACTAACCATTTTCTCTAATTTTTGAAATGACTTTTGAAAAATATTTTTGATATGATAAAAAATAAAAAAGTAAATATTTGCATGGTGGTTTTCTCTTCTTACCCGATTGATGTTCGTGTTAGACGCGAAGCTGAAGCATTAATTGCCGAAGGAATGAATGTTGATGTTCTTTGCCGAACTTCACGAAACGAACTGCCAACAGAAAATGTGCGAGGAGTTAATGCTTATAGATTAAAGCTAAACCGCAAAAGATCGGGGAAGATTGGTTACATCTGGGAGTACATCTATTTTTTTATGTGGGCATTTTGGAAAGTGACTACTCTAAATTTTACTAAGCATTATAATATAGTGCATGTACACAACATGCCAGACTTTTTAGTATTTACAAGTCTTATCCCAAAACTATTCGGCTGCAAAGTTGTATTAGATCTGCACGACCCGATGCCGGAATTATTTACATCTATATTCAAAACTTCTCAGAATAGTTTCGTTTACAAACTACTTTTAAAAATTGAAAAGATCAGTATTTGGTATTCAGATGTTGTCCTGACTCCAAATCTTGCATTCAAAAATATGTTTGCAAAAAGAAGTTGTTCAGAGAATAAAGTTCATATAATAATGAATTCGCCGGATGAAAATGTCTTCAAGTATATTAACAATACAGAACGAAATGGTTCGTTGAAATCGAGTTATGTTTTGATGTATCACGGTGCAATCATTGAGCAGCATGGGCTTGATATTGGTTTAAAAGCGGTAGCACTTTTGAGGGATAAAATTCCTGATATAAAACTGGTTATTTTTGGGTCAGGTAATTTCCAGCCATACGCTGAAAAGCTGATTGAGGAATTGAAAATACATAATCTGATTGAGATAAGAGGTGCTGTAATTAATGATGAGATTGCTATGTTCATTCCCAAAATTGATCTTGGAATTATTCCCAACCGGTTGAACAATTTTACTCAATTAAATTTTCCTGTAAGAATTTTTGAATATTTGATAAATAAAAAACCTGTAATTGTTCCAAAGACTAAAGGCATCTCTGATTATTTTGGAGATGACCAAATTTTTTATTTTGAACCAGGCAATGCTGAAAATCTGGCAGAAAAAATTTACGAAGTTTATACTAATAAAAATTATAGAGAAGACACATTGCAAAAAGCAATCAGTGTTTATGAAAAATATAGATGGCAGGACCAAAAGAAACAACTAACTGCAATTGAAAAAGCATTGGCTAAGGACTAATAAATTCCCATTAAAATTATGACAACACCATCCTCGAATAATATTTATGGTTAAATACGTACTAATTACGCCGGCAAAAAACGAAGAGGCGTATATTCAAAAAACTATTGAATCAATAATTAATCAAACGATCAAGCCAATAAAATGGGTGATTGTCAGCGATGGTTCAACAGATAGAACCGATGAGATTGTTGAAAGTTATATTCAAAAACATCCATTTATTCAACTGATAAAGAAGCAGGCAGATGCAACTCGAAATTTTGGGGCAAAGGTTTTTGCATTCAGAGCTGGCTTTGAGCAAATGAAAAATCTCGATTACGATTTTATAGGAAACCTTGATGGTGATATGGGGTTAGACCCAGATTATTATGAAAAAATATTTAGAAAATTTGAAGAGAACAAATTGCTTGGCATTGCAGGCGGAGTAAGAATGGATTATCTCGGAGGGAAGTTTATTAAGATTCATAGCTCCCGCAACAGTGTCGCTGGTGGATTTCAAATGTTTAGACGTAATTGTTTCGAAAAAATCGGAGGTTACATTCCAATTAGATATGGAGGGATTGATGCAGCGGCAGAGATAATGGCAAGGATGTATGGATGGCAGGTTCATTCCTTCGAAGATATTACTGCTTATCATTACAAACCGACAGGTAGTGCGCGAACTAATATTATAAAAGGGAAATTTCAAGCAGGAGTAAAATATTATTTACTCGGTTACTATCCCCCCTTCCCTATTATTCGATTTGCGATGAGAATTTATCAGCGCCCATATGTAATTGGAAGCCTTGTTTCAATTATTGGTTTTCTCTGGGCTTCGATAAGGAATTACGAGCGCCCCGTATCAATCGAATTTGTTGAACATATTCGAACAGAACAAAAATCAAGACTTAAAAATATTCTTAAAAGCGGGAAGGATCCTCTCTTCAAATTTTAACTCGTTTGAATAATACTATAAATGGATAAAAATTTAAAAAAAAATATTCTGAAAGGGTCAGCCGCTACATCTATTGGTACAGTAACCGGAATGATATTCCAATTCGTTACAGTGATGATAATGGCTCGATATGTGCCAAAAGACGATTTTGGAATTTATGTACTGGTAATGGTTATTGTTAATATGTTCAATCTTCTCGGCGGGTTTGGACTTGAATTAACAATGGTTAAATTTATCGCAAGTGCAATAAAAGAAGAGAACCAAACTGTGCTGACACCAGTATTAGTTTTACGTGGAATTGGTTCAATTTTGTTCAGCATAATATTTTTCTTAACAGCAAAATTTGTTCTTCATTTTTTTGATGATCGGCTGAATGAATACTTATGGTACATCACAATAATTTTTATACTTGCCAATTACCGTGATTTGCTTTACAACCTGATGCAAGGTTTGAACCAATTCAGACAATACTCTTACGTAAATGTTTTATCCTCTTTCTTCAGGGTAGTGCTTACACTTGTTTACGTGTTTTTTGGAAAATTGAATGTTGAAAGTCTTTTAATAATCGAGTTACTTTCTACACTTCAACCGATGCTTCATCAAATTATCGTTATTCCATTTAAAAACTATCTTAAAAGCGGAAACTGGAGTACATATTTGAAAGTAATCCGATTCAGCCTGCCGCTTTACATTAATAATTTGGTTGTGTTTTTAAACGGACGATCGAACATCTTTATAATCGGTGCATACTTGAATCCATCAAGTGTCGCAAACTTTGATGTGGCTAATAAAGTACCGATAGCGCTGAAAAAAATATTTCAATCATTCATTATCGTTTACTTTCCAAATCTTTCGAAATTATTTTCAGCAGGAGATAAACAGAATGCGATAAAATTAATAGAAAGATCGATGGTAATTTTCTCACTTGCTACCTCCCTTTTAGTACTCTTCGCTTTTTTGTTCCGAAATGAATTGACAAGGATTTTATATTCGAGTGCTTATGCAGAAATTTCTCTGGCTTTTGCTTTACTGATTCTCAATTTTCTTTTAAGAGGTTTAGGCGACCTTATGGGATACTCTCTATTATCCGCAGGATATCCCGCAGTCTCTCCGCGAATTAATACCATTGCCAGCGTGATAAGCATATCACTAAGCTTGCTATTTATTCCGTTGTACGGCTACATGGGAGCAGTTTATGCTCTTCTTTGTATGAATATAATTTCATCACAGCTTTTTTATTTTTATCTAAAAAAATATGATATAAATCCTGATATCAAAACATTGATAAAACTTGCTGCTATTCTACTAGCGGCACTATTATCATTTTTATATAGCGGTGAATTTTCGATAGTGTACTCTTCTATAATATTTATAAGCTGTCTTGTCATTAGTTGGTTTGCAATCAAAGATCTAAGAGATGCAGCGAAATATTTATCGGGTAAAATAATGAGCATCACCTGGCGAAAATATCGGGAGGTAAAATAAACTATGAAAGTTGTGATGGTTGACTCGTTAATTGGTAATGCATATTCAACTTGTCTGTCTGAATACCTTCAGAAAAGTGGAGTTGATCTTCATTTAATAGTTCCTGAAAATAGAAAATTTTCTAAGACGGAAAAATTTAAGATTTTATTTCTTTCACCATCGAAAGCTGCAGGACATAATAAGTTTTCTAAAATGTTTGGTTTTATTAAATATCTTTTCCTTTTATATAAATATATAAAAACCTCAAATTGTGATATAGTTCATTATCAATTTTTTAGAAGGAAAGAGGAAGTTCTGTTTTTCAAATTCTTAAAGTGGAAGGGAATAAAATTAATTATCACAGCTCACAATGTTTTACCGCATGAGAATAAGAAGGTTGATTATTTCCTAAAGTCTATCGTTTATAATAATGCAAATGCAATTATCGTCCACTCGGATTATATCAAGAAAAAATTAGTCGAAAATTTTTCAATTGATTCTTCTAAAATAAATATCATTCCACATGGTAATTTTGATTACTATCTGCCGAACCATGAAATTACAAGAGAGCAATCTAGAGCAAGTCTCTCTCTCGAAAATACAGATAATATATTACTATTCTTTGGGTTTATTAGACCTTACAAAGGCGTTGACCTGCTTTTAAAAGCATTTGAAAGAGCAGCAGAAAAAGATGCTAAATTAAAACTTATTATTGCCGGAAGCGTATTGGAAGGAAGAAAATCTTTACTAAAAGAAATTGAAGATCAAAAATTCAAAGACAGGATATTTCCTATTCTTACTTACATCCCGAATGAGGAAGTAGTTAATTATTTCAAGGCTGCCGATCTTGTTGTACTGCCTTATAAAGATATTGACCATAGTGGGATCATTCACCTTGCCTATTCGTTTGGCAAGGCAGTCTTAGGAACGAATGTTGGCGATTTTAATGAGGTAATCGTGGATGGAAAAAGCGGTAGAGTTTTAAAATTAAACAATGCCTCTGATTTAGCTGAAACGATTACTGAAATGTTTAAAGACAAAAGTATGTTAAATGAAATGGGAAGATATGCCAAGCACTTAAGTGAAACTAAATATTCGTGGCAAGACATTGCAAAACAAACCATACAAATCTATAGCAGTGTAATTAGATGATAATAAATAATAATATTTTAGAAGTACATTAAAGATGCTCTGTTCTATTTGTATCGCAACATACAAGCGAGCTGCGCTGTTGAAGATCTTACTTGATAGCCTGCTTGGTCAAGAATTAGATGAAGAAATTTATCTGGAAATTATTATTGTTGATAATGATCCGGAAGGAAGTGGAAAACCTGTTTTTGAAAAATACACCAATACAGACAGAATTTCATTTCACTATTATACACAACCAATAAAAAACATTAGCATCACCCGGAACTTAGCGGTAGAAAAAGCTTCAGGCAAATTTATCCTCTTTATTGATGATGATGAATACGCTTGTTCAAATTGGGTAATGCTGCTGCTTAAGACACAAAAGCAATACAGCGCTGATGGAGTTTTTGGAGCGGTTCGTTCTCATTTTAATCCCAATACCCCTAAATGGATAACAACGCATCAAGTATTCAACCGCATAACACCTCCGACCGGTACAGAAGCTCAATATAAACGCACCGGCAATTGTTTGATTAGAGCATCGCTTATAAAAAATTCTCCAAATCCGTTTTCGATCGAGTACGGACTAACCGGTGGTGAAGACACACATTTATTTGCAAGGTTAAGAATTATTGGGGCAAGATTCATCAACTGCAAAGAAGCCTGGGTCTCAGAATATGTTCCGCCGGAAAGAGCAAATACTATTTATTTATTCAAGCGAACATTACGAACTGGGAATAATTTTACAAGAAGAATTCTTGAAAATCATTCGAACAATACCCCATCGAAAAGGCTCTACATTATTTTTGTTTCAACGATTTCCTTATTTGCCAGTATTTTATTGTCAATGATTTTTGTTTTTAGCAGTTCTAAAAGATTATATTGGAATACGAAAATATCATCGAATATTGGGCATCTTCTGGCAGCATTAAAAATTTTCGTTAAAGGATATTAAAAACTTATTCACCTAATTTTATAAATATGAATTACTTGATTGTTGTAAATGCCGATGATTTTGGAATGTCTTCAGGAGTAAATGGAGCAATCCTGAGATCATTTGAACTAGGTTATATTTCTACCACAACTATTATGTGTAATATGCCAGGATTTGAAGAGGCTTGCCAAATTGCTCACGATAAAAAATTAACGGACCGAATTGGAATTCATTTCAATCTTACCGAAGGATATCCACTAAGTGAAAAAATAAAAAGATTAAGTAAATTTTGCGATCAAGATGGAAGAATGTTCAAATCCTTTAAAGGTCATTTATTTAGTGCGTCGGAACGGGAAGCCGTATATGAAGAACTTGAAATGCAATTGAAAAAATTAAAAAGCTTTGGAATAACTCCAACGCACGCCGATTCTCATCATCATTCACACCATTTTATAGGCACTCAATCAATTGTAATTAAACTTGCAACTGCAAATCAAATTCCAGCCGTTAGATTGAGATTCAATTTTGGCAGGCTTTCTCCTCAACGAAAACTTTATTCCAAACTTTTTAATATGCGTTTAGAGTTAGCCGGACTTGCTAAGACAAAATACTTTTGTGAAATTAGAAGCGTGAATAAATCTCTTTTTGAAAAAAATAAACCCGTTGAAGTAATGGTTCATCCTTATCCCGGTGAAGATGGCGGAATTGTAAATTATAATGCTGGCAAACCTCTCCCCCCAATTATAGAGAAATATTTACCTAAGACAGAATTTGTTACTTATGACTTTTTGAATAAAAATGTATAAAGAATCTTATGAAATAAAATCTAATTACGCGAAAATTGCCAATGCAGCATTTCTGTTAACTCTATTCTTTGCTTTTTTTGGCACTGCACTCCCCTTTCGACCTGAGATTGAGAATGTAGAGGACATAGGAACTTCGAACATAGTAAACCAAATATCTTTTTCCCTAATTTTTATATTATCAGTAATTTCATTAACACCAAATAAAGAAAAGTTATATTCCCTAATTCTTCGGGAAAAATTTTTAACTCTGTTCTTACTTTGGTGTGCAATATCCTTAATTTGGTCCGAATTCAGTTTTGTTGCCGCTAAAAGATTGTTCCAGATTTTTTCTGTTGTTCTTGCGGGTTATTCATTCTTACTCCACGATTTTAGCCAAAGCGATCTGTTAAAAAATATTAAGATAATTATGTACCCTTACTTGGTATTTTCACTAGTATCTTGTTTGGTAATTCCGGGAGCTCTTGACCCGAACTTTCATACTTGGAGAGGTTTAGCTACTGATAAAAATAATCTCGGTCAAATAGGGTTAGCCTGTTTTGTTTTTTCCTATATGATTTATCAAACTGAAGAAAATTTCTATTCCCGAATGACTGCAATTATTATGTCAGTAATTAGTGTATTACTCCTGATTGGCTCGATGAGTTCAACATCAATTATTATTTTCATAGTCATTTTATCCTTTGCTGGCATTTTCTTTATAAGCAAATTTTTTCAAGAAATAGGTTATGCAAAAATCGTTGCTCAATTATTTATCCTTACTATTGTGTTGGTTGCAATTTCAGTTTTGACATTGGCTCCCGAAATATTGAATCTCTTTCCAGAATTATTTGGAAAGGACAGCACATTTTCCGGTAGAACTGATTTATGGACTTACATCGCATTTGAAATTTCAAAACATCCCTGGTTGGGAACGGGCTATCAAAGTTTTTGGCTGGTAGAAAATGTAAATATTGAATTGCTTTATAAAGTTTTCGTTTGGCTACCGAATCAGGCTCATAATGGATATCTTGATATCATCAACGAAGTTGGATTCATTGGCTTCATTTTTTTCCTTTTATTCCTTGTAAATTATTTTTTTAGGATTTCAAAAATTAGCTATGATTTAGGGTGGAAGTGGTTTATGATTATTGCGGTCATTTCTAATTTACAAGAGTCTTCTTTCTTCAGACCTGGACGGCTAATGAACTTATTAGTAATCTTGGCGTACCAAGTGCTAATCGTTCTGGACGCTAATGAAAATTCTCAAGTTAGAACTACCCCCTCAAGATATTGAAATGCCGCCACCATTTTCAATCGGCGACAAATGGCGGCGGCACAGAAGAATATAATCAATAGCTACAATTTGAATGTTATTTCATGACTATCATCTTTTTTGTGTCTTTAAACTGAGAAACTTGTAACGAATATATATAAACGCCTGAAGCTAAATTATCTGCATTAAAATTTATTGTGTGTAAACCTGCATCCAATTCCTCATCAATTAGATTTTCCACAACTTCACCGACGAGATTATAAACTGTTAGTATAACTTCATCTCGTTTAGGCAAAACAAATTGAATAGTTGTAGTGGGATTGAAGGGATTTGGATAATTCTGTTCAAGCAATATTTCATTTGGCTGAGCTACTTCAACCATTATCTCATCGGAATATTCCGTTGTACCTCCATACTCGATTATCTTCAGTCTATAATAATATGTGCCTGCGTCTAAATTAGAATCAGTAAAATTATAATAACCAGGCTCAGTAGTTGTACCTCGTCCTTGAATAAAACCTAAAGTTTCGTAATTAGAATTAGCTCTTCTCTGAATTTCAAAGCCGTAGTTATTAGTTTCGGATGAAGTCTTCCATTTTAACTGCACTTGTGATCCATTCACAGAACCAGAAAATTCGGTGAGTTCGACAGAAAGTGCTTGCCCTGTTCCCCAGATTTCACACTCCCACAAACCTGCCCAGTTACCGCTTTGATTAGAAGAATGATAATAGACTTTAATAAATCTTGCATTAAGGTCTCCAGTTTCATTCAATGTCCATTCAGCAGGTTCAGAGTAAACTTGTGATAAGATTCGGTTCCAGTTGATTGAATCGTTTGATACATCTACTGAGTAGTTATAAATTCGTCCGTTGTTCCAGTTGTAAAAGGAGAATTTTAGAAGTGATAAAGGTTTTGAGAGTCCGAGATCAAACATGATCCATTCCGGCATTGTGTCGCCCGCCCATCTTGAATCCGGATCTCCATCACCTTCTCCAAATCCATCAATTGTCTTATCAGCAGAATGTTCAGGTTCTGGAGTGACGGATGCATAAACATTCGCTATTTCATATTGAATGATCTCAGAATTCTGATCTTGCATCGAATAACTTGCTTCATTGCTGCTGCTTGTTATTGTATTCCCGGCAAGATCTTGAACATTAAACACTGAAACGATATAATTTCCAGGCTCGTGAATTGATGTATTTAAAATGACTACATTATCATTTAAAGAGGCAGCAAAAACAGAGATGCCGCTGGTGATTTGATAATTAGCTGCATTCTCTGCAGTGTTCGGATCTAAAGATTCTGAAAAAGTTATTTTTAAACTCACAGAATCGAGAAGTTCTGCACCCATCACTTTGGGAGGGGTAATATCACCTAAACCCGCACCGTCAATTTCATAAGCACCCATATCTGTTCCATTTCCTAATGGTCTCGTAGTACCAAGTATATCAAAATCAAATGGCACACCAATATCCAAACCTGCATCTATGGCTGGTGAATTTTCATTCAGTCTAAGGTCAAAATTAGATTGATCATTTATGCTGATAAAATCTGGATTAGCTTCTAAACTATTTGGACCATCGCCGCCTGAGAAATTTGTATTTTGAAGATCATTTGATGGATCGTAATACAAATTATAATCACAACTGCTACCTGATGAAACCTGAAATTGAACAAGAATCAAGTGATAGTCTGAGCCTGCAGAGTAGAAAATATTATTTTTCACGTTAGTTGGCGCATCTGTACTAACACAGTGATCATTCGCTGTATAGACTGAATTATAAAACACTTTAGCTGTAAAAGTGCCGGAATTTCTTTTAATTCTTATTGGCGAGTCTGTTGCATTAGGACAATTTCGGTAGAGTACATTATTAAAATAATTATGCACTCCATTGCCTTCTTCAACAAATAACATCTGAGTGCCTAAAGTTTTATCGCTTTGCTGAACACAAATGTTGTTTGAATAAGTTACATTATCAACCCAAAAAGTCTGGCAATTATCGGAATGAAGATCAGTATTTGCTGTCGAATTATTATTTAGTACTATCGTACAATGATCAACAGTGATGTCTGACATATACTGAGCATACACGCCATCAGATTGAGATTGGAAAAGATTTTCGTCCGCATCGTCAAAAAAGCAATTCTTAACAACTATATTTTGGTTGTTCGAAACATTGCCATTGCCCTCAAAAAAGACTCCTGCACGATAGAAGTTTAAGAATCTGCAATTATCTACCGTTATATTTTTCATCCCTCCGGAACTTTCCCCATCCCCGTATATTCCTGCCCAAGTACAATTTTGAAAAGTAATATTTGAGATAATAATATCAGTAGATAAAGAACCATTGCCGTCAATCTCAATTCCATACGATCGAATTGACTCGCCATCTATAATTACTTCTCCATTATGCCCGTTATCCCCACCTGCAGTAATGGTAATATTATCTTTGCCTTCCGGCACACTGAAAGTTTCAAAATAGGTTTTTGATTGATTTCCACCAGAGATGAAAATCACATCACCAGGCTGAATTTGATTCCAATTTATTGAACTAAAATTTTGCCAGGCATTTGCCCAACTTGATCCATCGTTACTTCCACTGGCAGAATTATCTATATAGTGATTTGCGCCGAAAAGTAACCCGGAAAAGAAAAGTAGTGAAACTAACAAAAAGTTTTTTTGTTGTAACATATTTAGTACTCCTTAATTTTATGACATAGATTAAGTATTAAATGAGGTGTGTTTTGAGACAAAGAAATAATGCTTTTATCATTTGGGTCAGAAATGATTCTACAATGAACAGGTTTAATAATTTTTTTATTTGTAAAAAAATTTAAAAATTTTGAAGAATGATTGTTGAAAAAGGAAGAATATGATTTTTCCGATGTTCGAAAAAATGGATTGAAATTTGGATAATATTCTAAAATAGCAGCTATTTTCATTGAATATGTATTGATTACTTCTCAATGATAATCAACAATAATGCTATTCTGGAAAGTACGTTTTTTGAAAAATCTATAATGATTTTTTACAGAACAGTATTTTTTTCAGGTAAATATTACCTAGAAGGTCTAATCTGGTGGGCGTCTTTCAGTTCGATTTTTTATTAAAGCCTTCGAACATTATTCAAATAGAATGTTTAGTGGGTTGAAAAAAAATATTTTAAGCTTATTCCAAAGTTCAATAAAAGCTAATCACGCTTATGCGCTTCCGCGAATTCTCTACCTGCTTTTAATGCATCTATGTTAAGCTGAACTATCTTCTCCCCTTTTTTCTCAAATATTTTCTTAATTCCATTTTCAAGTGATTGATATGGGATATCTATAAAGGGAGAAGCAGCGCCAAGCACTACCATATTTGATGAGCGCGGAGACTTAACTTGTCTTGCTATTTCATCTGCGTTTATTGCGATGTGATGTGGAAGCTTTTCTATTTCTGCAAGCAACGTTTTCAAATCTGGATAATCTGTAATATTAATAAACGGAGTTGTGTTTGTTACAAGCCATCCATTTTCTGAAAGCCACGGCAAGTATCGCAATGATTCCATTGGCTCTACAGAAATTATTATGTCTGCTCTGCCTTCGGGAATTAAATCGCTTGCAATTTCTTTTTCAGAAATTCTTAGGTGAGAATGTACAGCACCGCCGCGCTGGCTCATTCCATGCACTTCTGCTTGTTTTATGTAAAGATGATTCTCCAAAGCTGCCATTCCAACAACTGCAGCAATTGAAAGAATTCCTTGCCCTCCAACACCCGAAAGAATTATATCAGATTTCATTTTGCTACCTCTTCCACCTTAACTTTAATTTCTTTTTTACTCCTTGCCAAAGTTTGAATGCACTCTCTTCTTGGAATAATAACAGAAACACCTTCGTACAATATTTCTTCACGTAGAACTTTTACAATTTCATCATGGAATTTTGGTAATGGAGTAAGTGTTCGCACGTGTTCCGGTTTTACACCAAGACCAATACAAACTTCTTCCAATCTTCCTGTTGCATGCGAAGCTTGGCCGCCCGTCATTCCTGTTGTTGAGTTATCTGAAATAATAATAGTAACCGGAGTATTTTCATAAACACAATCAAGCAAAGCCGTCATTCCGCTGTGTGTAAAAGTGGAATCACCAATAACCGCAACTGAAGGATGAACGCCTGCATCAGCAGCGCCTTTAGCCATTGTAATTGATGCACCCATATCAACACAAGAGCTGATTGAATTCCATGGCGGCAAAGCACCAAGTGTGTAACATCCTATATCTGAAAAAACTTTTTGCTTGCCAAATTCTAACATAGTTTCATTGAGTGCATTATAAATATCTCTGTGAGCACAGCCAGCACAAAGTTCCGGCGGACGATTTGCTACAATTGAAGGAACCGGTTTACCGATTTTAACTTCTTTACCCAAAGCTTTTGCAACAATATCAGGATTCAATTCACCGTCACGCGGAATAGTTCCATCTAATCTTCCTTTAATCTTACCGTCCTTATCTAAATAACCTTTTAGCATTTCTTCGACTAAAGGGTAACCATCTTCAAGAATTAAGATTTGATCACACTCCTTTACAATCTTTTCAACTTTAGTAAAAGGAAGTGGATATTGACCAATTTGTAAAATTGGATGTGGAGAAATTCTTGTTGGATAATTTTCCATCAAATAATTAAATGCAATTCCGCAGGCAATAATTCCTAAAGATTTATTTCTGCCGGGATAATAAGTATTGTAAGATGATCGTTCAGACTCCTGCTCCATTACGGACTGAAGTGCAAGCAAACTTTTATATCTTTTCCGCGCGTTGGAAGGAAGCAGAACAAACTGAATTGGATCTTTAGGGTAGGTTAGTGTGTTTTGATTTTTTATAAGCCGAGTTTCAATTCCAGCACGTGAATGTGAAAGACGGGTTGTTATTCGAATCATAACCGGTACTTTTAATTTTTCAGAAAGTTCAAATGCCTCGTAGGTCATATCATAAGCTTCCTGCTGATTTGCAGGTTCAAGAATCGGTATCATTGCAAATTTACCGTAGAAGCGAGAGTCCTGTTCGTTTTGTGATGAGTGCATTGATGGATCATCGGCAACCGAAACAATCAATCCACCGTTAATTCCTGTTATCGCCGAATTAATAAAAGCATCGGCTGCAACATTTAGCCCGACGTGTTTCATACAAACCATCGCGCGCTTTCCTGCGTAACTCATTCCAAGTGCTGATTCCATTGAGGTCTTCTCATTAGCAGACCATTGACTGTGTAATTTTCTTTCTATAGCAATTTTATTGTGCTGAACGTATTCGGTTATTTCTGTGGAAGGCGTGCCAGGATATGCATAAACGCCAGACATTCCGCCGTCAATTGCACCTTGTGCAATTGCCTCGGCTCCGAGTAATAAAAGTTTTTCCATAATTTATTATCAATAATATTTAATAAGTTTATTGTAAAATTACAAAAAGAAGTACTACTTCACGAGCTTACCGACACGATATTATCAACATAAAAATTATTCCGATCTTTAATAAAAAATTTAAGAATTACTTTCAGCATTTTAGAATAATTTGCTAATTGTATTTGAATGTAGCATTAAGTTTTAGTAAGTTTGAAAAAAAGGTGAGAAAATGTTTCAGCTTAAAAAATTATGCTTTTATATTCTATTCACATTTTTGTTTCACTCCCCTTCCTTCCCGCAGGTTTTTAATATAGATGATTACATTCAATTCCTCGAGCAGCATCAGAATATGAGCACTGAGGAGCTGCTTCAAATGCATCCTGCAGGCGCTTTCACAGATAAGATTAACTCAGATTACAACACTGCAGTTTATTTCGATTCAATTGATGCTGTTTACAATCTTACAGACTATGAAAAATCTTTAATTGCTGATCATGGTTTTATGGTGAGTGAAAGACTGAAAAAAATTTCTTTTGGAGAAGCAATGCTCGAAATCTTTAATGCTGATTTGCCTGTATTTGTTTCAACTGATGCCATACTGCATGCAATGCACATTTCGTATGATAGAATTTTACGTGAAGTTGAAATAGGACTTTTAAAATCAAAATTAATCGAACTGCTGAATTCTTTACATAGTTCGATGCTGCAATTGCATTCTATTTACAGCAGTGATCCGGAAATGTTAACTATGCTTAAAGACGTTGATATTTATTTAACTGTGCCGCTATTACTACTCGAAGAAAATGTCTCGCCTTATTATCCAGCTAACTCAAGTATAATTGATACAGTACTTACCTTGATTGCTGAAGAGCAGCCATCGACCACTAAACTTTTTTCCTTTAATTGCAGAACATTCGATTGGAGTCAATTCAAACCTCGAGGGCATTATGTCCTTGACCCCATTACCGGAATCAGTCTTGAAGGTTATTTTAGAGCAATGATGTGGTTAGGGAGAATTCAATTGTACTTAATGAAACCAAACACATACACGGTCGGATGCGATGATCAGACTTTTAAAGATATACAAAGACAAGCGATTGATTCTTTCCTTATTGATGAGCTGTTAGATATTGCCGGAACCAGTACTATTTATGAAAAAATTGAAAGTACTCTGAAATTTTTTATCGGTGAATCTGACAATGTAACACTTGATCATTTAGACTATCTCAAAGAAGCAATCTCCTTGAATAACGCAAGTGAACTTCTTGATAGTTTAAAGATGGTAGAGTTCCAAGACACACTTGAACAGCAGTCATTCGCTTATCAGCTGATACTCTCTGAAATACTTTACAGCCCTTTAGATAGTGCAGGGATTTCAGGATTATCCTCTTTCTTATTATTTGGTCAAAGATTTGTTATTGATTCGTACGTTACCGGCTCAGTTGTATTTGATAAAATTAGTTATTATGGCGAAAAAATTTGCAGACTTTATCCATCAACACTTGATGTTTTGTTTTCACTCGGAAATAACGCAGCTATTCAACTGCTTATTGATGAGCTGAATGCATTTCATTATTCCACCAACCTTGCAGCGTTAAGGTATTTGATTGATCACTATGACACTGAATTTTGGGAAAGTTCACTTTATAATTACTGGTTAAATTCAATTCGTATTTTAAATCCGCCTGAAGATAGAACCAATTTACCTGAATTTATGAAAACTGCAGCCTTTTGGCAGGAAAAATTGAATACCCAGTTGGCATCGTGGACTCAATTAAGACACGATAATTTACTTTATGCAAAGCAATCCTATACTGGTGGAACTCTCTGTTCATATCCATACAGTTTTGTTGAACCATTCCCCGAAATCTATAATAATATTTCCACTTACTGTCAGGAGGCGTATTCATTCTTTAATAACTTGGATATTAGTGATGAATACAAATATTCTATTTTAGATTACTACACATACTTCAAACAAACATCAGATACATTGAATTTTATTTCACAAAAAGAATTAAACGGTGAAGCACTTAATTCTCAAGAGGCACTCTTCCTTAAGAAAATGATCTATTCCACACCCGCATCTTATGGTGACACTCTGGATGGCTGGTATCCGAAGCTTTTTTATCGAGACTATGAGTATGCAAGTCACGAAGGATTAATGGAAAGCGATCATCTCGCTGCCGATATTCATACCACCCCCACCGATTGCTTCGGTGGAAATTTGGGCGCTATTTCTCATGTCGGAACTGGTAATATAAATCTTGGTGTATTCATAACTCCAAATCATTTAGGAGAATTAACTGCTTTCGTAGGTCCGGTTAATAGTTACTACGAATATAGAACCATGAATTTTCTTCGCCTTACTGATGATGAATGGGCATCGACTTATTTACAATCTGCATCAAGACCGGAGTGGGTGAATATTTATTTGGCAGATTCAACTGGTGAATCGCGCGGGGACGGAACATCACTTATAACAAATGTAGAGAGAGATACAAATCCTAATATTCCTCAATCAGAAATATTGCTCGGAAATTACCCTAACCCTTTCAATCCATATACAATTATTAATTTTTCAATTCCATTTGAATTTACAAACTCCCCCGTTGAATTAAATATATTTGATATCAACGGCAGTTTGGTCAAAACACTATTGCACGATAATCTTGCAGCAGGAAATTATTTAGTAAAATGGTTCAGTGATAATAACAATGGAGTTCAGGTTAGCAGCGGCGTATATTTCTATTCTTTGCAAGTCGGAAGTAAACGTGTAACAAATAAGATGACATTGTTAAAATAATTATTAATTTAATAAGAGGCTTCATCAAAATTTATTTGCTTTCTTATTCTTGTGATAAGAAGATCCTCCTACAAATAAGTTTTTGAAGCCTCTTTTTTATCCTCTTCATAACCTATTTATCCCTTATTTTAGTAATAAACATTTAAGAATTTTGGCGGAATGATGAAAACAATTTTTCTAATAATAATTACTTTAAGTTTAATTAGCTGCTCACAATCTCAGGATACGAGCACATCGCCTGAAAAAAAGGATTCAAAAATGATTCAAGATAGAATTGCTCAGTTCATACCTGTAGATATAAAATATGACACCACCCTGCTTACAGATAAAGACAAAATAGTCTTGAAAAAGCTTTACTTAGCCTCAAAAATAATGGATGATATTTTTCTGAATCAGGTTTATTCAAAAAATGAAGAGATAAAAAATAAACTGCGCTCATCTGATAATATTCCTTCACAACTTCAACTTGAATATTTCAATATGATGGCAGGACCATTTGACCGTCTTGAAAATGATGAACCGTTTATTGGTAATGAACCAAAACCACTCGGCGCAAATTTTTATCCTGAAGATATGATTCGCGAAGAATTTACTGGCTGGATTAAAAATCATCCCGAAGATGAAAAATATTTTACCTCCGAGTTTACTGTAATAAGAAGAAGCGGCGAAAAATTAATTGCAATTCCTTATAGTGAATATTATAAAGATAAATTAACTGAAGCTGCAAATCTTTTACGAGAAGCCGCCGACCAATGTAACAATGAATCGCTAAAAAATTATTTAAACTTGCGTGCAAAAGCTTTTGAAACGAATGATTACTTTGAAAGTGACTTAGCATGGATGGATGTAAAAGATAATTTAATCGAAGTCGTAATCGGTCCATACGAAGTTTATGAAGATGGCCTATTTAATTATAAAGCTTCGTTCGAAAGTTTTTTAACTTTAAAAGATTCTGCTGAAAGTAAAAAACTTGAAATTTTTGGAAAGTACTTGAATGAGATGGAACGAAACCTTCCGCTCGAAGAAAAATATAAAAATTTTTCGCGTGGTAGCGAATCACCAATTGTTGTTGTAAATCAAGTTTATAATGCAGGTGATTCAAAAGCCGGTGTGCAAACTCTTGCATTCAATCTTCCAAACGATGAAAGAGTCCGAAACGTAAAAGGTTCAAAAAAAGTTATGCTGAAAAATATTCACGAAGCAAAATTTGAAAAACTGCTTCTGCCAATTGCAGAATTAGTTTTAGATAAATCACAGTTGAAGTTTGTTACTTTCGATGCGTTTTTCAATCATACACTGATGCACGAAATGTCGCACGGAATTGGACCCGGCTTTATCGAAGTCAATGGAGTGAAAACTGAAGTTAAAAAAGAATTAAAAGAAACCTATTCCACATTGGAAGAATGCAAAGCAGATATTCTTGGAATGTTCAACAACATTTTTATGATAAATCAAAAAATCTATCCAACGGAATTTGAGCAGCAGCTTTGGGTTACTTTTCTTGCAGGCGTATTTCGTTCAGTAAGATTTGGAATTGGCGAAGCACATGGCGGCGGAAATGCAATTATCTTCAATTACTTACTCGAAAAAAATGCTTATCAGTTTGATGAAGCAAATAAAACTGTAAAAGTAAATTTCGAAACTATTTATTCATCACTCGAAGAGTTGGCTAATATAGTTTTAACAATTCAAGCTGCAGGCGATTATCAACAAGCGAAGCAATTTATTGAAAGATATGCAGTCAATTCTGATGTGATAAATACTCTGCGCGAAAAGATTTCACATTTACCGATTGATATTCGCCCCGTATTTCAAATTGACTATGAGCAACATAAAAATTAATCTTAAACAAATGTCATTATAATTCTAAATGGATTACTATTTATTAATAAAACAAAAATCAAAAAGGGAAAAAATGAAATATCAGTTAATAGTGTTAATAGCAATTTCGTTAATAACATTTTCAGCATGCCAGGAAAAAGAAAATCCTGAAATGAAAGACAGTACACAAAACGTAAACGGAACCCATAAGGTTGAAGTTGTAGATCACATGAACGCATCGAACTATACTTACATGCTAGTGAAAGAAGATGATAATGAATTCTGGATCGCCGCACCGCAAACTCCTGTAGAAAAAGGCGAAATAATTTATTTCGAGAAAAGTATGGTGATGAAAAATTTTCACAGTGATGTTTTAGATAAAACATTCGAATCAATTTTATTTGTACAGGCTGTTTCAAAAACACCTTCAGATAATCAACAGCAGACTATGCAATCACCTCACTCTCAAGTTAGTTCTACCACAAAACTTCAAGTTGATTTTGAGCCGCTCTCTGATGGTTCGTCAGTAAAAAGTATTTACGAAAATAGTAAATCGCTTTCCGGAAAAATGGTAAAAATCAAAGGTAAAGTTGCAAAAGTAAATAAGGGTATTATGAACCGAAACTGGATTCACATTCAGGACGGGACGGATTTTGAAGGCAATTATGATCTGATGGTAACAAGTAATGATCTTGCAAACGTGGGAGACATCATAATTGTTGAGGGGAAAGTCTCGGTAGATAAAGATTTTGGTGCCGGTTACATTTACAAAGTAATGATTGAAGACGCAGTTATAAAATAATTCTGTGGCATTTTTAAGATGACATCTTTCAAAAGGATGTCATCTTTTTATCTCCCCCTTAAAACTTGACTTGAAGATTGAGAGTAAGTCGTGCATCGTGTCCTTTATATTTTTTGGTCACAGGATTTTTACTTACCAATAAATCTGTATTTACTCTAAGTTTAAATTTTTCATCAAGGATAAAATTTGCCCCGGTTAGAAACTGAATTGTATAGTCATCCCAAACACTCGAATCGGGCTGATAATAAGAGATTAATACAATTGGCTGAATCGCTTGTATTATTTCGCCTGATGTCGGTAATAGAAAAGACGAAGAAATTTTTGCTCCAATAATATAAACTTCTTGATTTTCATTTTTTTTAATCCTCTTAATTCCTTCATTGGGGTCCTGTGCCAATAGTAATTCTCCATCAAAAGATAAATCAGAAAAATCAAGACTGGAAGCGAGCATTGCGGCATGGGTAGTAATCGAATACTGCCCGGGTGTTTTAAGAAGAAAATAATTTCCGGTAATTGATAGATTATCCACCACCCTCGTCAAACGGGCTGTAAAGCCTGACTCTTCCCCATCATCTCTAAAAACAAAAAGATAATACGAATATGGAAAATCAGGATCGGCTTTGGAATATTTATAATATGCCTGGATACCGATTGCTCTATCCCCATAACCAATTCGATTTAATTTTTGTGTTAAATAACTACGTCCAATTGTTGATAGGTTTTCTATATTTTCAATATTCTCAGCACCAAAAGGTTTTTTAATATTACCAAATTGAAATTTTAAGTGCTGAAAATAGTCTAAGTTAATTGAGACTTCTCTTATTTGAACAGTCAGGTCACGAGAACTTGCCCGAAGATCAATTCTTGTATCAATATGATTATTTAAATTATATTCGAACAAAAGCTTCGCTGCGAAGGATGTTTGTTGTGTATAATCAATTTCATTATTCATCGCGACGTAGGAATAACCGACAGAAGCAAATCCTGAAAACCTGTATTGTGCAAGCAGTTCAATATTTAAAAGTAAAATGAGACAAATAAAATATTTACTGTTCATTATTAGAATTGAATGATTGTTGGAATTTTCTATGCAGCAAAATACTGATTATTCATTAAATCATTCAATAAAATAACTTAGTTAATTAGTTTCAGAGAATTGATGATTGGGGAAATAAAAACTGACTAAAGAAAATGGCTCAATGATTTTTCAAGTGATTTAAGATTTTCAGCTTTTTGAAATCCATACTCTCTCTTAGCGTAATCGGTGAAATAGTGATGAGCATTTAGAAAGTCAATGTTTTTTCGAATCCATTCTATTTCTGAAAACTCACATTTATCTTTTAGTGTTATTTCATTTCGAAGTAATTCACTTTTATGATAAAATTCCTTCGTACCCAAATGGTGAAGGTCAGCATCGCATAGAATTTCACTAATTGTATTTGTGGGACTTTGCGGAATTTTTGTAGCCATTATACAATTGACAATACGATTAATTCTTACGGCAGGTAAATGGAAATCTTCCAAAAAACATTTAACTTTTTGAGCGCTAATTTCCTCGTGACCAATACAAGATTCAAAATGACCGATATCATGAAACCATGCAGCTATCACAAGTTCTTCGTATTCAGAACTGCTAATATTCATCGACAAAGCAATTTCGATAGAAGTTTGAACCACATCAAGTGTATGATCAAGATTATGATATAAATTAATATCCTGGGGATTAATTTGAAATTCACCGATGATAAATTCTTTTGCAGAATTAATTAAATTGTTTGTTTCCATTGTCTGAGTAAAAATGAGAATATCATCTTATTGAGAAATAATTTTTTCATTTTAATGTTATTGAAATAATTGTTAGTTCACCGTGATAAAACTCACAGTAATATCAAACATGAAATCAAGTTATGGCGGATCGAGTAAACGAGAAAAGTAATTGATGGAAGGTTGAGAATTATAAAAGTGGTTTCCGTATTACCTGAATGGACAAAATGAAAAAGCTTTGACCGGGTTAGATTTTTCATCTACCTCAAAGACAGATAATTGAACGTTGCCGTCTTTGTAGAGATCAATTTGCATAAAACCCGGCTGCGATGCAGCAAACATTGTTCGCTCTCCTTTTGATAACTCAGTGTGATGTGAAGAAGTTCCAAACCCGCTTACAAGATAAATTGAATTATTAATTCCATTCAGTATTTGAAGCGAATGCTCATGCCCTGAGGCATAAATAATATTTTGATGATTCTTTAATACATTTTCTATACTGAATATGTAATGTTGATATTCAGAGTTAGACATATCCTGATTAGAAATCCCCATCATTCTTGTTAATGGATAAATTGAACCTATTACAGGTAGGGGTATCCACAAATTCGAATTTATATTTAATAAGGGAAATACATGATCTTTCCAGCTAAAATATCCTCCGTGTGGTCCATAACTAATCAAGGGATGATGTGCAGCAATGATGACTAAATCATTGGCGTAGGCGGTCAGTAGTGAATCTAAAGATTTTACGATTTCAATTTCCGAGTTACAATCACACCCTGCAGTTGGTTTTGTCCCTGAATGAAGCCACCACTGCGAATCAAGTACTATTATTTTAATCTTGCTGCCAACTTCAACTACCGATGGGCCGGGGCAGCCATTCTCAGGTAAAAATCGAATCTGCGGAAAATATTTCGAGTCTATAAATGCCTGTTCATTTTTTACTCTATTCAAGCCCTCTTCGGTGCCTTGCGCCCAATCATGATTACCGGGAAGAAACACAGCGTTCACTTTGCTATTGATAATTAAATCGAGCTGCTGTTTAAATTTATTTTCGGCATTTAGTCTTTCCCCTTCCACAGGACCTGGCATACCGTAAGGATAAATATTATCTCCTAATGTTATAATGAAGGACTTTGCTTGTAGTTGAATTGCTTGTTTCTGCATTGCTAACAGCACAGGTTCCTGGTTGGTCAGCGAAGGATCACCAGCATCACCAATTAATAATATCCGGTTAATGATGAGACTATCACTCTCATTTACTCCGCCAATTTTTTTTGCTTCAGCACTAATGTAATTACCCTGAATAGATTTATTTGTAGAATAAAAAATTACCAGGGTTGCGGCTGACAAAATTAAAAGGTATGTCAGTTTATTATGCAGGTTATATTTTTGAATTAAAGATTGCTTCATTAATAATCGGCTTTAACTTCAATTAATTTTACAAAAATATACAAATCAAAAATTATTCTGGACTTATTACTCACTATTTGATAACCCTTTTTCAACTACAGTTTTAATTTAATCGTTGGAAATAAAAAAGGCAAACCATTAATTGTGTTAGTATAATTTAATAATTTGCCTTTGAAACGGAGCTTATATAATTATTACTTATTAGACTGAGCAGCTTCAACAACTGCTATTGCAGTCATATTAATAATATCATCAACACTTGCATCACGCTGTAAAACGTGAACGGGTTTTTTCATTCCCATTAATATCGGACCGATAACAGTAGCCTGTCCGATTCTTGCCAATAATTTGTAGGCTATGTTTCCCGCATCAAGGTTTGGAAAAACGAGCACATTTGCACCACCCTTAATATTTGAAAATGGAAATGTTTTATCAAGGATTTCAGGAACCACTGCAGTGTCGGCTTGCATTTCACCATCAACAACTAGATCTGGTCGCCTCTCGTGAATGATGCGCAAAGCTTCTTTAACTTTATTTGATTCAGGATAAGGTGCGCTTCCAAAATTGCTAAACGAGAGCAGAGCGATTTTAGGTTTAATTTCAAAATGCTGAACTGTATCAGCAGCAGAGATCGCTATCTCAGCAAGCTGTTCGGAATTTGGATTAACATTAACTGTACAGTCAGCGAAGAAATATGTATCTTTTTTAGTGACCACAATGTACATGCCTGAAACTATCTTAAAACCTTCTTTAACACCAACACACTCTAATGCCGGACGAATAGTGTTCGGGTAACTTGAAGCGTAACCGCTGATTAATGCATCAGCATCACCCATTTCAACCATCATCGAGCCGAAATAATTTGGATCTTTAATTAGACTTTTTGAATCCCAAATTGTTGCGCCCTTCCGCTGTCTTTTGCGGAAGAATGCCTGGGCGTATTCTTCACACTTCTCACAATTCGTAGGATCCATAATTGTAAAATCTTTAACATCGAACCCAATTCTCTCAATTTCACTTTTGATGAATTTTTCATTGCCGATTAAAATTGGTAGAGCGATTTTATCTGAAAAAACTGCCTGTGCAGCACGGATAATATTTTCTTGTTCACCTTCAGGATATACAACTCGTTTTGGATTCTTCTGAGCTTTGTGAATCATAACTCTGATTACTTCCTTCGAAAGTCCAAGACGTTCTTTCAACTGTTCTTCATACACTGTCCAATCCATCTTAGTGATTTTTGCCACCCCTGTTTCGATTGCTGCTTTTGCAACTGCAGGAGCAACATACCAGAGAACTCGTGGATCGAATGGCTTTGGAATAATGTAATCTTGTCCGAACTCAAATCCTTCACCACCGTAAGCTTTCATAACCATCTCGGGAACTTTTTCACGTGCGAGTTTTGCAAGTGCAAGTGTTGCTGCCATTTTCATTTCATCATTAATTGTGGATGCTCTAACATCGAGCGCGCCGCGAAATATAAATGGAAAACCTAAAACGTTATTCACTTGATTCGGATAATCGCTTCTGCCAGTTGCCATTATTAAATCTTTACGTACCGAAGTTGCATCTTCGTAACTGATTTCGGGATCGGGATTAGCCATAGCAAAAATTATCGGGTTTGGAGCCATTGTTTTAACCCATTCTTTATCAACCACCCCGCCTTTGGATAAACCAATAAATACATCGGCATCTTTGAATGCTTCTTCCAAAGAAGCAAATCCTTTTTCCTGGGCAAAGCCATCTTTATATTTATTAAGATCTGTTCGGTCATGTGTAATGCATCCTTTAGAATCAAACATATAAATGTTTTCCTTCTTTACACCAGCACGAACATAATGTTTGCAGCAAGAAATAGCCGCAGCACCAGCTCCATTAACAATCACTCTGATTTTATCCAACTTCTTCCCTGCTATTTCAACAGCATTTATTAAAGCAGCGCAAGATATAATCGCTGTTCCGTGTTGGTCGTCATGGAAGACAGGAATTTTCATTGTCTTTTTCAAAGTTTCTTCAATTTCGAAACACTCGGGAGCTTTTATGTCTTCAAGATTTATTCCGCCGAAAGTTGGTTCTAAAAGTTCCGCTAAACGAATAACTTCCTTGGGATCTTTTGAAGCAACTTCAATATCGAAAACATCTATGTCAGCAAATCTTTTAAACAAAACCCCCTTCCCTTCCATTACCGGCTTTCCGGCTTCAGGTCCAATATCGCCGAGACCCAATACAGCGGTACCATTTGAAAGAACTGCAACAAGATTTCCTTTTGCAGTATATTTATAAACGTCATCAACATTAGCATTTATCTCCATGCATGGCACTGCCACTCCGGGCGTGTATGCAAGCGACAAATCCCTTGAAGTTAAACATGGTTTTGTAGGTGTTACTTCTATTTTACCTCTGCGACCGCCGCTATGATAAAATAGAGCATCCTCTTTCTGAATTTTCATTTTATTCTCCTGATTAAAAGTACCAATCTTTCACATTTATGAAAGCTGGTGATTGTTATTATTGTATTTAAATATTGATATAAGGTAAGTATCAACAATTTATTAATTGCTGTTATGTTTTTTGAAGCACTATCTAAGTTCAAATCCACTTTTAATTCCCATCTGAATTTTATAGTAACAAAATATTTTCATTTTTTAAACTGTAAATATTTTGCTTAGTAAAATTACGAACTTACGGGTAATGAAACACTATCAAATTGATTTACTCTTAAGTTAAAAATTGAAATTTACAGTGTCACCAATTAAAACTCTACCTGCTAAAATATTTATGTTCAAATTTTAGCTGCAAAAAAAAGTCCTGCTGAGTTGCAGGACTTCTAAAAACTATTAGGATTCTCTGTTGATGTATTACATAAAACAGAAATATTTGCTCAACATCCTTCACGTTTCTTTTTCTTTGTTGGAGTAGTTATCGTTCCCGATTTTTTAGTATTTGATGTAGGAAGCTGTATTTGAGTTGTTGTTGCAGCAGTCTCTGTTTCAGATGAAACCATCATTGCCTGCCCACCGAAATATTTACTTATTTCTTCCATCTTTTTAAAGTTGGCAATTTCTTCATCGCTTGCATTTAACGAGCATTTAGGAAACAGCACCTGGTCCTTCCAGGCATTAATACCACCTTTAAGAATATAAACTCCTTTATAATCATTTGCCTTCAGAATGAACCAACCCTGCGAAGCGGTAACTTCATCATCCGAAATAAGAATTATTTTTTGATTCCTGTGTAAATCAGATTTGGGTAACTCAATCAGAGGGATATTTTCTGATTCAGGTAAAGAATATTCAGAATACAGATCCGGAGTACGTAGGTCAACCAAATCAAAATCAGCTTTCCCTTGAATTATCCAGTTTGCAAGCATAACTGGATCAATTTTGTCAGCACCATTCATTGTCGAATACGATAAATCTTCCGAATTAATTTTTATCGTTGTACCTCCATAGGGATCGCCGGCAAAAATCGCAATAACACCAAGCACTACACCTATTATTATAAGCCTGATTTTCAAATCAAGCTGGGAAAATTTTTTGATCATAATTTATTCTCCGGATTTCTGTGGGCAAATTTTTTCTCACTCCATTCGGCAAGTATAAAAGCACCAATAGCCATAATCACAACAAAAAATACTACCATGCCATAAGGTAGGTGGAAAAACTGGGGTAGTGTTAAACTGCCCATATTTGTTGAATAAAAAAAGTCAGTTATATGTGGAAATATTTCGCCGAAAACAAATATGCCAAACATAACTCCGAGAATGTATATCAAACCGTCTAATTTACCAGTCGCAAACGAAACTACAGAAGTACCAGGGCAATAACCGCCAATTACAAAACCGACACCAAGAATTAATCCACCAAGCACTTGCGGCAGTAAATACGTTTCACTTATGTAAATAAGTGATAAATCTACAAACCCGATAACGGATAAATAATAAACTCCGAGCATTGCCGTAACAATTGCAGTAAACATTACTTTTAATACGCGCATATTGCCAAAATAAAATTGTGCTGCTAGAATTCTTGCGCTTCCGAAACCTCCTCTTTCCAATGCAAAGCCAAACCCAATGCCAATCACGAATGCAATAATTAAGCTGACATCGGCATTAAAAAAACCAAATTTGAAAAACGGTGCGTTCATATCCATTGCCTCCTAAAAAAATATGCTGCTGCATATCCACCAGCAAAAACCATCATCATAAAAGCCCAGCTTCCCAGGTTAAGTAATGCCCCACCCGATAGAGCTTGACCGCTTGTGCATCCGCGTGCAAGCTTGGCTCCGATTCCCATTAAACTTCCTCCAATAAAAGCATAAAGTAATCTTTTCTTCGAAGTGATGTTTACTCCCCTTTCAATCCCTTTCTTTACCCTTCCGGCAAGTGAACCTGAAATAAACCCACCTGCAAGAACACCAATGACTTCAAACACGAGCCAATCTTTTAATGGGTTAGTTGTACCATCACCAAGATATTCATTATAGAAAGGATTTGAGTTTGCGTGGTCAGGTGCAATTGTATTTACTCCAACAGCAACTACTGTTGATAAAGCCCCCGACGCACCAAGTCCTCTGCCCATTATGACAAATGCTGCAAGCAAAACTAAGCCTAAACCAATTCCGGTAAGATAAGGATTTGAGTATTGCTGAGCTTTCACCTCAACTTGTACTTCTTCTTTTTCAAATATCCCGGAAATTTTTTTAACGAGTGTACTCATATTAATTCTCTCCGTTATTTTAAATGTGCATTAAACCAATGACTGTATTGTCCAGCCAAAACAATAATAAATCTAAGTATCAATCCGCCTGCAATTACCATTATTGGGGCAATTGGCGTGTGTTTTATTTTATGACTGACAGCAAGAAGCTGAATAATTAATGGAATTACTATCCCAAGCCCAATTACAATGACCCAAAAGGCTGGGGCAAAAGGTCCATCAATTAAAAGATAAATAGCATCTATATGCGTCTTTGAGGAATTAAGCAATCCTAAAAAAAGCATAACAAAAGTAAAAAGTTCTATTACAAGAAATCCATTATCAGCTTTTGCAAGCAGCTCTGATTCAGCTTTATTTTTTGCAACGAGGTGGACATAAGCAGCCGCAGCAGACAAACCCGAAACAAGAAACAGCACCCACAACAATGCGCTATTCCACAAAGGTCTTGAAACCATGGTGCTGAGTAAAACTCCTGTGTAAGCTCCGAGCATCATCCCGAATAACATATTTAATATTCCAATGTTCCTGATTAAAATATGATGTTTCGAAATTCTTTGTGAAATATCTGAAAGTTTTGGAATTAATTTTGTCATCCATTTAGATGGTCGAATTAAAATATTTGCGATCAATGCAGGATAAACGAGAATCAATATCCACGCACCCCACGACATTGGGGATTTTAGTTCAAAGGTTGTGTATAATCTCCAAACATAAAGCTTGTGTGAAAGATCAAGAAACAGTGCAAACATCCCAACGCTTAAAAGCACAACACTTGTAAAAGGAATTGAGAAGCAGGCACAATTACTTTCTTTATGCCGCCCGCTAAAAAGAAAATAACCGGAGATGATCATCATACCGGCAACCATTCCGCCAAGAAAAAGATAAACAGGTATTTGCCATTCCCACATCGCCATTGAAGGATCAACATGCGGGTTATTTCTTGTTGTCGATAATTCTATAATTTGTGAAATCATTTTTATCTCAAGTTAAATAATAAATATTAGGCTCGGTGCCTGCGTTCGGAAGATTAACATGCCATTTACGTGAGTTAAGTAATTGACTTACTTCACTATTTGGATCATCAAGATCACCGAAGTGCATACAATAAGTCGGGCAAACTTCAACACAAGCAGGCTTCATTCCTTTTTCAACTCTGTGAATACAAAATGTACATTTATCGGCGTAACCGTCGGGGTGAATAAATCTTGCATCGTATGGACATGACTCGACACAAGCTTTACAGCCAATGCACATTTCGTGATCAACTAAAACAACACCTCCAAATTCGTGAATGTGACTTGCCCCGGTCGGACAGCAATCTACACACGGAGTGTTAGAACAGTGATTACACCTTTCTGTTCTTATTTCAAGTTGAATTTCCGGAAACTTACCGTGAGATTCGGTTACAATCCAATCACGGTTGTAGCCTTCAGGTATATTATTTTCTGTTTTGCAAGCAACAACACAATCGTTGCAGCCGACACATTTTTTTGTATCAATCACCATTCCGTAGCGCGGCATTTTAACTCTCCATCTCAAATGTTACGAAATTTACATTCATTCCTGTCCCCCCCATTAAAGGATCAGTGTTATATTTTGTAATCAGTTCACTGTCGCTCGCACCTTTTTTATAAGTTGAGTGAAGTTGACGTGATTTCTGTCCGAAACCATGAACTAAGTAAACACAGTCTTTTCTGATTCTTTCTGTCGCTTTAACTTTTATCGGATCGCTGATTACACCATCTTGATTTTTTAATTTAACCTTATCTCCATTTTTGATTCCCAACATTTCAGAAACATCGGCATTTACCCAAAGTTCATTTTCACTCATTAAATCATGCAGCAAAGGATTCGACTGCGTTTTGCTGAACGTGTGCATTGGCGCTCTGCCGTAAATCATTCTAAAAGAACCGGAAGGAGGTTCTTCGTGTTTTGTATATCGGGGAACAGGATCAAATCCAGCTTCGGCAAGTTGATCAGAATAGAATTCTATTTTACCAGAGGGAGTGGCAAATTCCGGTTCAACTCCATCTTCAAAATAAATTGGCTGTTTCGGTGCTTTAATAATACCTGAAGATTTTAATTCATTTAAAGAAAGGCCTGCAGCTTTTAATCGTGTATCAAGATATTCCTCAATATTATTCCACGGAAAGTAAGCACCAAGCCCAAGTTTTTCGCCGAGTTTTTTTGCGATCCACCAATTTGGCTTTTGATCATTTGGTTCCTCAATAACAGGTTGTCGAATTCCAACAAAACCTTCTTTAAAGGGTGAGGCATTTAGATCGTCGTATCTTTCAAGATAAACCGATTCGGGAAGTACAACATCAGCCCAGCCGGCAATTTCGCTTGGAATTACATCGACAACTACCATCAAATCTAAATTTTGAATTGCTTGAATAGTCTCTTTTCTGTTGGGTAAAGCCTGAATAAGATTTGTACCATAAACAAACCAGCCTTTTATCGGGTAGGGTTTACCTGATACAGTTGCCTCACGGATTCCTGTGGAGATTTGTTCGCCGGAAGCAAATGGATATTTCATATCAGGATTGTCGAGCGGTTCCTTCTTTAATTCAGGATAAGTCGGATATGGATATTTTGGAACTGAAAAAGAATAAGGAATATAAAACCCACCCTTACTTCCCCAGCTTCCAAGCAGTGCATTGAGTAGTGCAATTGCCCTGCTGCGTTGTGTGTCGTCACCATACCAGGTTGCGTGTCTTCCCGGATGAACGAGTGTTGAGGGTTTGTAACGAGCCATCTCTCGTGCAGTAGCACGAATAATTTCAGGTTCAATTCCTGTTTCAACATAAGCCCATTCAGGTGTGTAAATAGAAACTTCCTGTGTGAATTTATCAAAACCGTATCCATATTTCTCAATGTACTCTGAATTATAAATTTTTTCATTTACTATCACACTCATCCATGCGAGCAGTAATGCTAAATCTGACCCGGGTTTAATTGGGAGGTAATATTTTGCTTTACTTGCTGCAACCGAAAATCTCGGATCAACCACGATGATGGAAGAGCCGCTTTCAACTGCGCGAGAAAATTCCTGAACCTGTGTATTGTGCATATTTTCTCCGAGATGAGAGCCAATAAGTACAAGACACTTTGCGTTTTCAATATCTGTTCTTTCAGGCGAACCAACAATATCACCGAAAGTAAGCTCAAAGCCAACTTCGCGTGGACCGCGGCATTGTGCGAAGGAAGGGGCTGTCTCATTCGGGCTGCCGTAAGCGCGAAGCATGTGTTTTATAAAACTCCCGCCTATACCATGTGAGAATAATGCGATTGATTCGGGTCCGTAGGTTGCTTTTATTTTATTCATTTTTTCTGCGATAAAATCAAATGCTTCGTTCCATGTAACTTCAACCCATTTTTCTTCACCACGTTCGCTTCTTCTAATTAATGGTCTCTTTAATCTCTCAGGGTCACGATGCGCACCAACCCCTCCAGTACCACGGGGACATAATCTTCCGTTGCTTAATGGATCGAGCGGATTACCTTCCACTTTCCAAAGTTCACCATCTTTTACATAAGCAATTGCGCCGCATTTCCAGAAACATAAATCGCAGTAGGTTGGAATTTTCGTAATCCCTTTTACTTTTTCTTTGTTGATTTTATCCGAGCCCTTAAAAATAGTTTTAGCCGAGCCGGTAAGTACAGCGGCAGTGGCAATTGTTGCACCTGAAATTTTTAGGAATCTTCTTCGGGATATTGAGTTCATTTAATTCTCGAAATTTTTGTGTTTAATAAATTCTTTTTGAAATATTCATGATTGTCATTTATGAATATCAACTTTATTGCCAATCGGATATTTGTAATTTGGAGATTATCATAAGTTTAGAAGTGATTTTTTTTTCATATTATAGAAAATCCAATCGCGGATTCTTAGAGTTGAGAAATAAATATTTTCAGCGAGTAAATTATTTACTCAGAAAAGCAGAGAAATATTTTAGAGAATATAATAGCTTAATTCCAAGTAGCTATTGCAAGTATTTCTCCTGATATTAATATTTTGGCAGTACACATTTTTTACTAATTCGACTGAGCAGCTTTCCATAATCAGACAAACTCTCTTTCATCACCTCGGAATTTTCCTCGTGACAGGTTAAACAAGCACCTACAAGCAGAACTCTTTTTTGTTCTTCAAGATTAAATGGTCTTGTGTTTGTTCGTGTTGTTGAAGATTCCTCTCTGGTCTGCAGAAATCCAATCCAGGCATCTTTTGGTAAGCTATCTTCCGGATGTTTTAATAATTGCGATTGAAGAATCCACTCACCATTTTTAGAATAAATTAATTTTCCTCTTCCGTAGCCAATAGCAAGGGGATTGTTATGGCATGATTGGCATGATCTTCCGGTTTTATTAGTTGTATGAGAAAAGGTTGGGGCAAATAATCTTTTAAAAATCTTTTTATCGGGATTATATTTCATGTTGTCAATCGTAAGAACCATTCCCGGTAGAAATGTATCAATAATTTCATTACCATATTTTTCTTTTCTAACACCGAGGACAGGATAATCTACATAAAAATCTGACGGAGCTTCATTCCAGCTGCCTGTGATGTCTTTGTTATCCAACAAATCATATCCCTCGAGTATTGGATCAAACTCTGTGTGGCAGCCAACGCAGTGCGAAACCCATTCAGTATGGCACGAACTGCAGCTTAATCTTTTATGAGCTTTACCTTCAATGCAAATTTCTGCCGGTGGATTTAATTTCAACTTTTGCTTACTTGATTTTGTAATTAGATATTTTTGGCCAGCGGATTTAACATAAGTGTTAATTAGAGGAATATTTGATTTTGCTGTAATCAAAAAATTTTCATTTCCCTTGCGGCCATTTCTCAAATCCACAATTTTTTTAGACTCGTAATCAAGCTGCAAATAATTAACTGAACGAGATTCGTTTGAGTGACAATCAACGCACTGCACTTTTGTCTGTTCTTCCATGTGCTCGTACAAATTTCCATCTCCCATAATTTCGAGAGAAACATGACAATCAATACAAATCATTCCAGCAGAGTGATGAACATCGTCTTTAGCTTTTTGAAAAACCCTCCCATCCATTAAAAGCCTGAAATTATTTTTATCTTTTATCGAGCTTGCGGAGTAAAGCGTTTCAGACCAGCCTTCATAATTTGTTGAGATGCGACCTGAGCGGCTGTGACACCCGAAGCAATGATCATTAGTCACATTTATATTTAACTGTGGATGAATTTTTGGGAAACTTTCAAACTTATTTTGGATTTCATTTGAATTTTCACTTTTGATTTTTGACTTCTGGTAATTGTTTAATTGCTCAATTGCCAAATTGCTGTAATTAAGATGGCAAGCATTACAGCCCCCACCTCGTGATAATTCATTAATCGCTCCCCAATGAGTTTTTTCATTTGATAAATGACATGAGGCGCAAAGGTTCCTGTTGTGATTATCTGCAGGTGATTGAGTCAATTCATGTACATCAAAATGACCTTCGGGTTTTTCCAATTCATCAAAAGCGAATCGATTTACAGAAATTACTCCACTCATAGTATTCATCAAAGAAGCCTCTATTCGCTCAGGAATTCCCGGATGGCAATTTACAGCACCGCAGGTCTTTGCTGCGTCAGAAGTGTTTCCAGGAATGAGGATCATCCCCCTGTGAGCAAATATTTTATTTGATGTGCTTGGATTACCGAGATGACAAGCATTACAGCCAATAATTTGCGGTGAATGAGATAGTTCAAACCCCTCCATTTCGTTGTGACAATTTACACAGCCGTTAAACGCAGATTTATTAATAAAAAAATCACTTACGTAAAAAGCAAATACGTAAATAAGAATTATTAATAATGATGATAAAATTATTTTTTTGTTTAGGGTCAATTATAATTATTCTTTGCCTGATTAAATCGTTACTTCTAAAATAGATTGCGCAAAAGGAAAATAAAATACTTGCTTTTATAAAAATATTATTCCGAAATAATTATTTAGAGTGAAGCAAATAGCTGTTCTCTATGTTAAGAATTTCAATCAACTTAGTTCTCAATAATGAAACTAAAAGTCAATTATTGAGCGAATTAAGTCTGAAATAAACTTAATTATTTGGTAAAAGAATTGACTCTTCTTTTTAATTAAACAATAAATCTAATACTATAAGCAAAAACTAATTCACAACAATTAAACTAATTATCAAAATTAAAAGAAGGGATTCTATATGTGTAAAAAACTTTTTTCCATTGTAACAGTAATCGTCTGGGCTTTTATTATGATCCAGAGTGCAAGCGCAACTGACGGCTATTTCAGGCATGGTTACGGAATAAAATACTCCGCACTTGCCGGCTCGGGAGTTGCTATTTCATTAAGCTCACTCGGCGCAATAAATAACCCTGCCTTACTTACTTACGTTGACAACAGATTTGATATAAACGTTTCATTATTCAGCCCCTCACGTGAGTACACAATTACAGGTACTCCATCAGGCTTTCCTGGAACATTTGGACTTACACCCGGCACAATAGAAAGTGAATCAAACTTTTTTGTATTTCCCACAATGGGTATTGCGTATAAACTCAATCCGACGATGAGTCTTGGACTAGCTTTTTACGGCAACGGCGGAATGAACAGCAATTACCCTGCTCAGACATTTTATGATCCAACCTCCCCCTCCACAGGTGTAAATATTGAACAAATGTTTGCAGCCGCCACTTACTCAGTTGAAATTGCAAAAGGTCATTCCTTCGGCATCAGTGCTTTACTTGGATGGCAAAGATTTGCTGCAAAAGGTTTAATTGCATTTTCTAATTTCTCAAGTGATCCCGCAAGTTTGACTGGTAATTCATTTTCAACCGCTTTTGGATATGGTGGAAAGATTGGTTACGTTGGAAAGTTCACTGACTTTTTAAGTTTTGGTGCAGCGTATCAAACTAAATTATCAATGCAGAAGTTCGAACGCTATCAAGGCTTATTTGCTGAAAAAGGTGACTTCGATGTTCCTGCGTCTTGGACAGCCGGTATCGCTGTTGTTCCAATGGAAAACCTAACTGTTCTGCTTGATGTTCAGCAAATTCTTTATAGCGGAATTAAATCAGTCGGCAATCCAATGGATTTAGTTAATAACTCACCTGCCCTTCCAAATGGAGATCCAAATCCAAATTTTAAATCTCTTGGTAATGCTGAAGGATGGGGTTTCGGATGGGAAGATGTAACTGCTGTAAAATTTGGCTTGATGTATAAACTTGACGAAACATGGACTATACTCGGTGGATATTCTTTCAATTCACAGCCGATTCCGGAAAGCGAAGTTATGTTTAACATCCTTGCCCCTGCTGTTGTTCAACATCATATTACACTTGGCTTGAGCAAACTTATTGGAAGCAATGAAATAAATATTGCAATGATGTATGCTCCTGCTGTTACTGTTGAAGGACCAAATCCGATGGAAGCACCCGGTGCACAAACAATCGCATTAAAAATGAGTCAGTTCCAATTTGATTTTGGTTACGCATTTACATTTTAATTTTTTATCAACACAATTAAGGGCATCATTATGGTGCCCTTTATATTAAATACTTTTATGGAGGAATAAAATGTCGAAAAAATTCTTTTTAATAATTTACATATTTTTATTTATCAGCACGGCTTCGGCTGCTGATCATGGTATTTACATGCGTGTAGTAAAAAATATAAAAGGAGACTACACCAAAGTTTGTGCAAGCGTTAAACAGTCATTGCAATCTGCTGGTTTTAAAATTTTAGCCGACCACGATATAACTACTCCTGACAAAGTAAAAGAGGATAGAAAAGATCTTTGCGGATACAGGGGAAAGCTTTTTGTCTTCACAAATGACGATTACATCAAAGCAATCACTTCATTCGGCAATAAATATTTATCCGCTGGATTCCTTCGTGTAGGAATTCATGAAACAAATGAAGGTATTCAAATAATCATCGCTGATCCCGAAACGATTGATAGAATTATATTTAATGACTTAAACGATGATCTGTATAATAAGGCTGTAAAAAAAATAGTTCCTTTTAAAACAAAAATTATAGATGCGATTCATTCTCTTAATCTTGGATCAAACGTAAAAGAGGTTCGTGAACCAAAAAGAAGTGATGAAGATATTCGCGATGCTTCTAAAGATATGATTATGATGGTAGGTGATATGACTTTCTTTGAGGATGAAGATCAATTCCCGGAAATTTACTCACAGAAAAAAAATGTGACAGTTGAAGGTCTGGAAAAACTAAAACAAAATATTTTAGCAAACATTAAAAATTTTTCCCCGAATCAGGAAGATAAAGAATACCGCTGGAGCGAAAATCTAAAAGAAGATCTTAAATGGAAAGTAATCAGCGAAGTCTATTCTCCGGATAAGAAAGCAATTCTTTTGGGACTTACAAGAAATCAAACAGAGGGCGTTTCCTTCTACATCGTCGGTGATGAAACTAAAGAAAATAGCTGCCCCGGGCTCGATCATCTTACTGCTTATCCTATCGAAGTGCTGCTTATGATTAAAGGTGATAAAATTGTTGTGAATACTCCAAGGGAGATGTTTAGAATGGACATGTACTTTTGGGATGCCGGAATGAAAGCGTTTATGGATCACATGAGTATGCCCGATATACTTGATGAATCTATTTACCGTGCTTTATTTGCTAAAGATAAAGATTAGTAAAACTAAAGGCGGTCATGTTTTACCGGCCGCACTTTTAGACCATAATAATTATCATCTTATTTTTATTCACTGTATAAAAATTAAAGGATGATAAAAATTAATTTTTTGTTTTTACTATATCAGTATTAGATAAATAAAGATAGAAGAATTGCAGAAATGATTTTGTAATTTTGAGCAACCGATATTTAATTATTGTTGAAAGCAATGGAAGAGCAAACTACCGATACGATATTAAACTCTTTGGCAGAAGGTGTATTTACTGTTGACAAAAATTTTAAAATAAATTTTTTCAATGCTGCTGCTGAAAAAGTAACCGGGCTTGATAGAAAAGACGTGATCGGAAAATTTTGCAAGCAAGTTTTAAAATCAGAACTTTGCTATCTGAACTGTCCTATTGCTTCAATCCTTGAAAATGGGAAAAGCATTTTCGACTTAGAGACACAAATTCAGCGGAGTGACGGTAAAGTAGTGCAGATTCGCATGAATGCTGCTGTCTTAAAAAACTCTTCTAATGAACCAACCGGTGGAATAATTTCTTTCCGCGATATGTCTGCTTACAAAGAACTTCGCCAATATCTCGAACACAATACACAGTTTTACGGCATAGTTGGCTACAGTAAACCAATGCAGGAAATATTTTCCTTGATTACTGAAATCTCTAACACGGATGCAACAATACTGATAATAGGTGAAACCGGCACAGGGAAAGAATTAATTGCGAACGCTGTCTACCTGACAAGCAAAAGAAAAAACAATAAATTTGTAAAAGTTAATTGCGCAGTTCTTCCACCGCAGCTTCTTGCAAGTGAATTATTTGGTCATTCAAAAGGCGCTTTTACGGATGCAGTAAAAGAAAGGATGGGGCGTTTTGAATATGCCGACGGAGGTACAATTTTCCTTGATGAAATTGCCGAGATACCCATTCAAATGCAATTGCAATTATTGAGAATAATTCAGGAGGGAGCTTTCGAACGATTGGGTGAATCGCAAACTCGTAAGGTGGATGTAAGAATTATTGCTGCAACAAATGTGAATATAGAAGAAGCTATAAAAAAGGGTACTTTCAGAGAAGATCTTTTTTACAGACTTAATGTTATTCCTATTGAAGTTCCGCCACTAAGAAAAAGACGCGAGGATATTCCGCATCTGGTAAATCATTTTATTAAAAAATTCGCCTTATTGTATTCAAAAGAAATAACTCAGATCGATGATAAAGGAATGGATTTGCTTTACAAATATGATTGGCATGGAAATGTTCGCGAACTCGAAAATGCAATTGAATATGCAGTAATTAGATCTAAATCATCAGACATCTTGTGTGCATGCAGTTTACCTGTTTATCTTCGTAATGATATTAAATGCAGCAAGGAAAAAAATCATACATCAGATCCTTCTTCATCAGAAATATTAAGACTGCTCGAACTCCATCAGTGGAACAGATCAAAAGTAGCTAAGGAATTAAATATTAACCGCTCAACTCTGTGGCGAAAATTAAAATCAATGGGTATAGAATAAATCAACATCATAGTTCACAACCCCCTTCCTCAATGTTGCAACGCAACAAAATGTTGCACATTCCTTTAACATCTTACAAATAAATAAGATACCACCAAAGCCTCCTGTAGTGTTGCAACAGCATTATTTATAGGATTCAATTTTTTTATCTCTAACACAATATTTTTTCTGGTAAAAGATTTGCTTGTATAAAAATATTATGAGCGAAATGTTAGCAAATCACTATTTCCAAAATCGTAAATTTATTACAGCTGCACCCTTACTGGAAAAGGCGCTTAAAAATTCCAATGACGATTCTTTAAAAAAGAAACTTATCATCTGTTACGCAGAAAGCGAAAGAATATCTGAAGCATTTAATTTATTCTACTCTCTGATTAAAACAAACATTAAAATTATTTTGGATACGAATACTTCTGATGAAGATTGCCCCTGCCCCGATCTGATTTATCAAAAAGAAAATTCATTTAATTCAACTGATTTGGATTTTACAAACTTACTTCAATTGGGAATGCTCTGGCTCTTCTGCGATAAGCAAACTTCACTTAATTATTTCCAAAAGGCTTTAACGATTCAGTCCAACAATAAAGAAATTATTGATATAATATCTATAATAAAAAAACATAATCAATCTCAGATGCTATCACACTAAACTAAAAGGAGTTCAAATGAAAAATAATTTATCACGAAAAGAATTTTTAGTTAATGCATCCAGGGCTGCCGTTGGTGTAACTGCAGTGGCTGGATTGTCAGGACTTGTTGCAACTGCAACAACAAAAGCCAAACCTCTTATTACCCCATGGCCATGGCCTTATCAGGAGTTGGATGCAGAAGAAGTCAGACTTCAGGCTCATTATCTTTATTGGAATGATAAGGATTGCTGCGCTGGTGTATTCGGTTCCATAGTTAATGCATTAGCTGCAAAAATCGGCGAACCATGGACAAACCTCCCGATGGAAGTCATGTTATTTGGACGAGGCGGAGGCGGGGGTTGGGGTACTCTTTGCGGTGTTATAAACGGTGGAGCGGCACTCATAAGTCTGGTTACTGAAAAAGCTGCATCCGGTCCGCTTCTAACTGAACTTTTCGGATGGTACACTCAGGCTGAATTACCAAGTGATTTAGCTAATGAAATAGCTGTTAACGGTGGTTATCTTGTTCATAATTACGACGATGCATTAGTTCAGAATGTTTCCGGAAGTCCGCTTTGTCATATATCTGTTACTGAATGGTGTGTTGCTGCCGGAAAAAAAGTTAGTGATGTTGAAAGAAAAGAAAGGTGCGGCAGAATTGCCGGTGATTGCGCAGCTAAAACTGTTGAACTTTTAAATGCCTACTTCGCCGGGACATTTGTTCCGACTTATGTTGATCCTGAAACAGTTACTGCATGCCTCGGCTGCCATGGAACTGCATTTATGAATAATGTAATGACAAAGATGGAATGCACCTCCTGCCATGGTGACCCGCATGATACTTCCGCAGTTGAACCAACCGGCGGAATAGTATCTTCATTTTCGCTGAGTCAGAATTATCCTAATCCATTTAATCCAAGCACGAAAATTAATTTTGCAGTCCCGCAAACAGAAAAGGTTCGTCTTGATGTTTATGATATTCAGGGTAAGTTAATTAAATCTTTAGTTGATTACGACCTGTATCAACCAGGAAATTACAGCGTTGAATGGAATGGAAAAGATAATCATGGTAAGAACGTTGCCAGCGGTATTTACTTTGTTAAAATGCAGGCAGGTAAATTTGCACAAACCAGGAAAATGAATCTTGTAAAGTAAGTTGAATTTTTCAGGCTGAAATCTTTACTCAAAAAAAACTACTAAAAAGGCGATCACTTTATAGCTGATCGCCTTTTAGTTTTTGCAAATGATCATTTTTCGTTTTGTTGTCCCTTGTTTTTTGGGAGGTGGGGGGTAATGCTGTTGTTTTATTCACGCTTTTCAGGCGCATCTTTAAGGTTGGCGAGTGAGTTCGACATACTTGCGATATTAAAGACGCACCGTGTTTGAAATGGATATTTAACATAGCAGCTTAGCGAGTGTTTATCCCGCTTCGTGAATTGATCGTAGGCGGTGACTCAGGACCTTCTCTGTGTGACAATTTGACGGATATTTTAAGTGAGAGAAGTTAGAAGCCAATAGGAGTATAATAGGAGTATAATAGGTGTGCAATAGCTGTTTAGTACTAAAATATTAAAAAAACGAGTTTTTTAGCTAGCGTACAGTTTGATATCTGACTAATTGACATATTCAAAATTTTGGTCTATGGGATAAATTGCATAGAGAACCTGAAACATTAGTTTGCTTGTATTTTCTCTTAGGTTCTCAATGCGATTTATCGCATTGAAAAAACATACACCGAAAAAGTCTTAACGGTTTTAACCGTTAACCCCTCCCCACATTAAACCGTTAAAACGGTTGTGTTTGTTGTTTCGTTTCTTTTAGTCTATGGAATAAATTCCATAGAGAATCTGAATTACTTGTTTATTTTCGTTCTAGTAGATGTTTTTATGTAACACTTACCGAAGTCAAAACTATTTGCACTTTAGTTACAAACACTCAAAGGAACAATTATAAATTAGAAATTAGAAATTTGGGATTGGAAATTAAAGATCAGAAAAGATATTGATGATAACCGCTGTGATTGCTTAGCATAATTCCTTAAATATTTTCATAGGGGTTATTAAAATAAAACGTTGTTACTATCACAAAAATCCTTTATTTTCTATCCGTATGATTTGATCTTTTAGTTAATTT
>DAOLIQ010000007.1:74554-76338 GCA_035328465.1 Ignavibacteriaceae bacterium
GGTTTAGCAGTAAAAACCGGTAAGCACGTTATTTCTAATAATATTGAATCAGATAAAAGAATGCTCCCCTGGCGGAAAGATGCTATTAAGTACGGTTATAAATCCTCTGCATCTTTTCCTATTAAAGTATTTGGTAAAGTTGTTGGATCATTCACGCTATACTCATCGCAGGAATTATTTTTTAATGATGAGGAGATAAAACTTCTCGATGAGATGGCTATGGACTTATCCTTTGCTTTAGAATTTATTGAAGAAGAAAAAGTAAAAAGAGAAGCAGAGCAAGCATTGCGTGAAAGTGAAGAACATCTTTCTATAACTCTCAATTCAATTGGTGACGCAGTAATTTCAACAAACAATAAAGGCATTTTAAATAAAATGAATCCAACCGCAGAAAAATTATGCGGCTGGAAATTAAATGATGCAAAAGGAAAACATCTCAATGAAGTATTTAAAATAATAAATGCTGACAGCCGTATAGCCATTGATAGTCCATTTGAGAAAGTAATTAAAACCGGCAAAGTAATCGGTCTGGCAAATCACACAATACTTATATCCCGCAATGGGACCGAAAGAAATATAGCGGACAGTGCTGCACCAATTAAAGATGCTAATGGAAAAATTAAAGGCGTTGTACTTGTATTTTCTGATGTAACCGAAGCATATAAAACACGAAAAAAATTAGAGCGTAACGAACAACTACTTCAGGAATCTCAGAAGATCGCTCGTTTAGGTAACTATACCTGGGATTTATCAAAAGGTTTCTGGACAAGCTCAAAGATTCTTGATGATATTTTTGGAATAGATAAAAACTATATCCGATCGTTAGAAGGTTGGGCGGCTATTATTCACCCTGACTTCCGGGAAACCATGACGAAATATGTTACGGAAAAAGTTTTAGCTAAACGCAAAAGATTTGATAAAGAATATAAAATTGTCAGAATTAAAGATGGCAAAGAGCGGTGGGTCCACGGTTTGGGTGAACTTGAATTGGATAATAATAAACAGCCGTTAAGATTAAAAGGGACAATCAGCGATATTACCGAGCGCAAGCATACAGAAGAGGCATCGCTTAAAAGTAAAATAGAGTTACGTGCAATTCTTGAATCCACTGCCGATGGTATTTTAGCTGTTGATCAAGATGGTAAAGTCATAAAAACAAATAATCGGTTTGCTGAGCTTTGGAGAATACCTGAGACACTTATTAACTCGGCAGATGATGAAGCTCTGTTGACATTTGTATTAAATCAATTAATCAGCCCGGAAGAATTCCTTAATAAAGTACACGAGCTTTATAATTCTACAGATGAAGATTTGGACACACTCATTTTTAAAGACGGTCGTGTCTTTGAAAGGTTTTCTACTCCCCTTTTAATGGGAGATAAAATTAATGGACGTGTGTGGTCATTCCGGGATATTACCAAGCAAAAACAAGCAGAAGAAACACTGCGTAAAAGCGAGGAACGGTTCAGAAACCTTGTGGAAAATATTAATGAAGTCTTCTACATTTCAGATGCACAAGGCAAGATTGAGTATTGCAGCCCGAATATTAGTGCATCAACAGGCTTTACACTCAAAGAAATTTTAGGCAATTTTTATTTACGATTAATTGCCCCAATTGACCGGCGTATGGTGGTAGATCATTATCTCGAACAAAATTCAAATGGTTCTTCTGATTCAGTGATTGAATTCAGAGTACGTTGTAAGGATGGGACAATAATTTGGGTTGAGCAAATTACTCATTTTGTTCGTGATGCTAACGGAAATGTTGTTGAATACAGGAATGT